>JBEAWD010000122.1:0-6933 GCA_041160585.1 Pseudomonadota bacterium
TCGCTGTAGTGCTTGAACTCCATCGTGTAGGTGGCGCGGCCTTGTGTGGCCGAGCGCAGCGAGGTCGAGTAGCCGAACATTTCGGACAGCGGCACCTCGGCCTTGATGACCTTGCCGCCGCCGGGCATGTCGTCCATGCCCTGCACCATGCCGCGGCGGGACGACAAGTCGCCCATCACGGTTCCGGCGTAGTCTTCCGGTGTCTCCACCTCCACGGCCATCATCGGTTCGAGAATCACGGGGCTGGCGCGGCGCATGGCTTCCTTGAAGCCGATGGACGCGGCCATCTTGAACGCGTTTTCGTTCGAGTCCACATCGTGGTACGAGCCGAAGACCAGCGTGGCCTTCACATCGACCACCGGGAAGCCAGCGAGCACGCCGTTGGGCAGCGTGTCGACGATGCCCTTTTCCACCGCGGGAATGAATTCGCGCGGCACCACACCGCCCTTGATGGCGTCGACGAACTCGAAGCCCTTGCCGGGTTCCTGGGGCTCGAGCGTCAGTACGACGTGGCCGTACTGGCCCTTACCGCCGGACTGGCGCACGAACTTGCCTTCGACATCCGAGGCCGTCTTGCGGATGGTTTCGCGGTAGGCCACCTGCGGCTTGCCCACGTTGGCTTCCACGCCGAACTCGCGCTTCATGCGGTCGACGATGATTTCCAGGTGCAGTTCGCCCATGCCGGAGATGATGGTCTGGCCACTCTCTTCGTCGGTGCGCACACGGAAGGAAGGATCTTCGGCGGCCAGGCGACCCAGGGCGATACCCATCTTCTCCTGGTCGGCCTTGGTCTTGGGCTCCACGGCCTGAGAAATCACCGGCTCGGGGAAGACCATCTTTTCCAGCGTGATCACGGCATCCGGATCGCACAGGGTCTCACCCGTGGTCACTTCCTTCAGGCCCACGCAGGCTGCGATATCGCCGGCCAGAATTTCCTTGATTTCCTCACGCTGGTTGGCGTGCATCTGCAGGATACGGCCGATGCGTTCCTTCTTGCCCTTGATCGGGTTGTAGACGGTCGAGCCCGAGGTGAGCACGCCCGAGTACACGCGAACGAAGGTGAGCTGACCCACATACGGATCGGTCATCAGCTTGAAGGCCAGGGCGGAGAACTTCTCCTTGTCGTCGGCCTTGCGGGTGACTTCCTTCTCGTCTTCGTCGGTACCGCCCACCGGGGGAATGTCCACCGGGGAGGGCAGGAAGTCGATCACGGCGTCGAGCATGCGCTGCACGCCCTTGTTCTTGAAGGCCGTGCCGCACAGCATGGGCTGGATCTCGGTGGCGATGGTGCGCTGACGGATGGCGGACTTGATTTCCTCTTCGGTCAACTCACCCGACTCGAGGTACTTGTTCATCAGCTCTTCGTTGGCCTCGGCCGCGGCCTCGACCATCTTCTCGCGCCATTCCTGGGCGGTGGCCTGCAGGTCGGCGGGAATGTCCACGTAGCTGAACTTCATGCCCTGTGAAGCCTCGTCCCACAGGATGGCCTTCATCTTGATGAGGTCGACCACGCCGGTGAAGTTTTCTTCAGCGCCAATGGGAATGACGATGGGCACGGGGTTGGCCTTCAGGCGCGTCTTCATCTGGTCGACGACCTTGAAGAAGTTGGCGCCGGTGCGGTCCATCTTGTTGACGAAGGCCAGACGCGGCACCTTGTACTTGTTGGCCTGGCGCCAGACGGTTTCCGACTGGGGCTGCACGCCACCCACGGCGCAGTACACCATGCAGGCGCCATCGAGCACGCGCATGGAACGCTCCACCTCGATGGTGAAGTCCACGTGGCCCGGGGTGTCGATGATGTTGAAGCGGTGCTCCGGGTAGGACATGTCCATGCCCTTCCAGAAGCAGGTGGTGGCCGCAGAGGTGATCGTGATGCCACGCTCCTGCTCCTGCTCCATCCAGTCCATGGTGGCGGCGCCGTCGTGCACCTCACCGATCTTGTGGTTCACGCCGGTGTAGTAGAGGATGCGCTCGGTCGTGGTCGTCTTGCCGGCATCGATGTGCGCCGAGATACCGATGTTGCGGTAGCGCTCGATGGGGGTCTTGCGGGACATTGGGAATGGCTCCAGGGATTAGAAACGGAAGTGCGAGAAGGCCTTGTTGGCTTCGGCCATGCGGTGGACTTCATCGCGCTTCTTCATGGCGCCGCCGCGGCCCTCTGAGGCCTCCAGCAGTTCGTTGGCCAGGCGCGCGGCCATGGACTTCTCACCGCGCTTGCGCGCGCTTTCCTTCAACCAGCGCATGGCCAGGGCCACGCGGCGGACCGGGCGAACTTCCACGGGAACTTGGTAGTTCGCACCGCCCACGCGGCGGGACTTCACTTCGACCATCGGCTTGACGTTGTTCAGGGCCACCATGAAGATCTCCAGGGGATCCTTGCCGGCCTTCTTCTCGACCTGCTCGAGGGCACCATAGATGATGCGCTCGGCCACGGCCTTCTTGCCGGACTCCATGACGACGTTCATGAACTTGGAAAGGTCCACCGATCCGAACTTGGGATCGGGCAGGATTTCACGCTTGGGGACTTCGCGACGACGCGGCATTTCTTTCTTCCTTATTGCTTCAGCTGGCTCCGGCGGTGCATCCGCCTCGAGAGCCCGGCTCTCCATCCGGGAGGGCCACTTACTCGGTCTGGCACTTCTTCAGTGCAAGGTTTCCCTCAGACCGCTGAACACGTCAGCTCGAATGGCTTCGGGGCTGACCACTTGAATCGAAGGAGCCTGTTTAGGCCTTCTTCGGGCGCTTGGCACCGTACTTCGAGCGAGACTGCTTGCGGTCCTTGACGCCTTGCAGGTCAAGCGAGCCGCGCACGATGTGGTAACGCACACCGGGCAGATCCTTTACACGACCGCCGCGCACGAGCACCACGCTGTGCTCCTGCAGGTTGTGGCCTTCACCGCCAATGTAGGAGATGACTTCGAAGCCGTTGGTCAGGCGCACCTTGGCCACCTTGCGAAGCGCGGAGTTCGGCTTCTTGGGGGTGGTGGTGTACACGCGGGTGCAGACCCCGCGTCGCTGCGGGCAATTCTGCATCGCAGGCGATTTGCTCTTGGTGGGCTCGACCTCGCGGCCGTGACGCACCAACTGGTTGATCGTTGGCATGTAACTTGTTCCCGTTTGAAGTTACGTGGTTGTAGAAGAAAAAGGTGAATGGCCCGCCCAAGCTGCACACCCTCGCGGGGATTCGTGCAGACAGCAGCAGGCCCAGCCTTTTTTGCCGAAAAGCCCGCCAGTATAGTCGGTGTCGGTGAACTCAGCAAGAACCCTAGGAGGCGAGTCCGATGGCTTGGGCGCGCCGCCCGGCTGCCCGCGCGTGGTCGTCGACACCAATGCGGTGCTGGACCTGTGGGCCTTCGGCGACCGGCGGGTGCAAGGCCTGCGCGCTGCGGTGCAGGCGCGAAGGCTTGACTGGGTGGGCAACGCCGCCATGCGCGAGGAACTGGCGAGTGTTCTGGCGCGCGGGGTGGGGGCACGGTATGGCGCACAGGCAGCCGAGGTGCTGGCCTTGTGGGACCGGCATGTGCGGGTGGTGAACCTGCCACCGACCACCCCAAGCGACCACCGGCTGCGCTGCCGCGACGCCGACGACCAGAAGTTCCTTGATCTGGGACTGGCTCTGAATGCGCAGTGGCTGCTCACTTCAGACCAGGACCTTCTGAAGCTTCGCCGCCGTGCCGCCGCCCTGGGCCTGCAGGTGGGCTCACCCCATGGATGGTTGCCAGGCGGCAGGGAATGAAAAAGGCCACCGAGCCTGGTGGGCATCGGTGGCCTGATGGAAGGAGGCGGGCCAGATCAGGTCGGCTCGCCACCCTCGCTGCCGGCAGCGGCTTCGGCATCGGCCGCCGCCATCTGGGCGGCCGCCAACTCCTCGGCTTCCTGCAGGGCGATGGCGCGACGCTCGGTCTCGTCCATCTCTTCCTTGACCTTGCGTGCCTGGTGGAAGGCCATGCCGGTGCCCGCGGGAATCAGGCGGCCGACGATGACGTTTTCCTTCAGACCGCGCAGTTCGTCGCGCTTGCCCATGATGGCCGCTTCCGTCAGCACGCGGGTGGTTTCCTGGAAGGAAGCCGCAGAGATGAAGGAGTCGGTGGACAGCGAGGCCTTGGTGATGCCCAGCAGCAGGTCCTGGTGGGTGGCCGTGACCTTGCCCTCGTTGCGCAGGCGGTCGTTGGTGTCCAGCAGTTCCGAACGCTCGACCTGCTCGCCACTGATGTAGCTGCTGTCGCCGGGGTTGACGATCTGCACGCGGCGCAGCATCTGGCGAACGATCACCTCGATGTGCTTGTCGTTGATCTTCACGCCCTGCAGTCGGTAGACGTCCTGGACTTCGTCGACGATGTAGCGGGCCAGTTCCTCGACACCCAGCAGGCGCAGGATGTCTTGCGGATCGGCCGCGCCGTCGACGATCAACTCGCCACGGTTGACGACCTGGCCTTCGTGCACCAGGATGTTCTTCTCCTTGGGCACGAGCTCTTCCCAGACCTTGCCGTCCGGGTCGGTGATCTGCAGGCGAACCTTGCCCTTGGTCTCCTTGCCGAAGGACACCGTGCCGGTGATCTCGGCCAGCGTGCCCTTGTCCTTGGGTGAGCGGGCTTCGAAGAGCTCGGCCACACGCGGCAGACCGCCGGTGATGTCGCGGGTCTTCTGGCCTTCAACCGGGATGCGGGCCAGCACTTCGCCGGGCAGCAGGTCCTGCCCGTCGCGCACCTGGATGAGCGAGCCGATGGGGAAGCCGATCGTCACCGAGTGGTCGGTGCCGGGGATCTTCACCTCTTGGGCCATGCCATCGAGCAGCTTGACCTGCGGGCGCACCACCTTGTTGGAGCCACGGCGCTTGGGGTCGATGACCACCAGCGTGGACAGGCCGGTGACTTCGTCCACCTGCTTGGCCACCGTCACACCCTCTTCCACATTCTCGAACTTCGCCTTGCCGGCGAATTCGGTGATGATGGGCCGGGTCAGCGGGTCCCAGTTGGCCAGCACCGTACCGGCCTTGATGGCCTGGTCGGGCTTGATGTTGAGCGTGGCGCCATAGGGCACCTTGTGACGCTCGCGCTCACGGCCATGCTGGTCGGAGATGATGATCTCGCCCGAACGGGAGATGACCACCAGCTCACCCTTGCCGTTGGTCACATAGCGCATCGTGGCATTGAAGCCGATCAGGCCATCGGACTTGGCTTCCACGCTGGAAGCCACGGCTGCGCGGGATGCGGCACCACCGATGTGGAAGGTGCGCATGGTCAGCTGCGTGCCGGGCTCGCCGATCGACTGCGCGGCGATCACGCCCACGGCCTCACCGGCGTTGATCAGGCCGCCACGGCCCAGGTCGCGGCCATAGCACTTGGCGCACAGGCCAAAGCGCGTGTCGCAGGTCAGCGGGGTGCGAACCTTGACTTCGTCGACGCCGGCGGCTTCGATCTCGTCGAGCAGGTCTTCATCCAGCATCACGCCCTTGGCGATCAGCACTTCCTGGGTTTCGGGGTGGATCACCTCGATGGCCGTCACGCGGCCCAGGATGCGGTCGCGCAGGGACTCGATGACTTCACCGCCTTCGACCAAGGCGCGCATGTTGATGCCATGCTCGGTGCCGCAGTCGTCTTCGGTGACCACCAGGTCTTGCGTCACATCCACCAAGCGGCGGGTGAGGTAGCCGGAGTTGGCCGTCTTCAACGCCGTGTCGGCCAGACCCTTTCGGGCGCCGTGCGTGGAGATGAAGTACTGCAGCACGTTCAGGCCTTCACGGAAGTTCGCCGTGATGGGGGTCTCGATGATGGAGCCGTCGGGCTTGGCCATCAGGCCACGCATGCCGGCGAGCTGGCGGATCTGCGCGGCAGAGCCACGCGCGCCGGAGTCGGCCATCATGTAGATGGAGTTGAAGGACTCCTGATCGACCTGCTTGCCGTGGCGGTCGGTGACCTTCTGCACCGACAACTGCTTCATCATGACCTTGCCGACTTCGTCACCGGTCTTGCCCCAGATGTCCACCACCTTGTTGTAGCGCTCACCCGCGGTCACGAGACCGGAGACGTACTGCTGTTCGATCTCCTTGACCTCGGCTTCGGCATTGGCGATCAGCTTGTGCTTCTCCTGAGGCACCAGCATGTCGTCGATGGCGATCGAGATGCCCGCACGGGTGGCCAGGCGGAAGCCACTTTGCAGCAGCTTGTCGGCGAACACCACCGTCTCCTTGAGGCCGCACTTGCGGAAGGAGGTGTTGATGAGCTTGGAGATTTCCTTTTTCTTCAGGGCCTTGTTGATGTTCGCAAACGGCAGGCCCTTGGGCAGGATTTCCGACAGCAGCGCACGGCCCACCGTGGTTTCCACGAGCTTGGTCTCGGGAGTGAACTCACCGGTGACCTTGTCCTTGACGTATTCGGTCAGGCGCACGTTGATTCGGGCGGTGAGCTCGGCCACGCCGTTGTCCAGCGCGCGCTGCACTTCCACGACGTCAGCGAAGATCATGCCTTCGCCCTTGCCGTTGATGCGCTCGCGGGTGGCGTAGTACAGGCCCAGCACCACGTCCTGCGAGGGCACGATGGAGGGCTCGCCCGAGGCCGGGAACAGCACGTTGTTGGAGGCCAGCATCAAGGCGCGGGCTTCCATCTGCGCTTCGATGGACAGGGGCACGTGAACGGCCATCTGGTCACCGTCGAAGTCGGCGTTGAAGGCCGCGCACACCAGGGGGTGCAACTGGATGGCCTTGCCTTCGATCAGCACGGGCTCGAAGGCCTGGATGCCCAGGCGGTGCAGCGTGGGCGCGCGGTTCAGCAGAACCGGGTGCTCCTTGATGACCTCTTCGAGGATGTCCCACACCACCGGCGTGCCGGATTCCACTTCCTTCTTCGCCGCCTTGATGGTGGTGGCGATGCCCATGGCTTCCAGGCGCGAGAAGATGAAGGGCTTGAAGAGTTCGAGCGCCATCAGCTTGGGCAG
>JBEAWD010000139.1:0-5449 GCA_041160585.1 Pseudomonadota bacterium
TGTTCCGCATGGCCGCCATCTTGCAGGGCATCGCCAAGCGGGTGGAAGACGGCACGGCGGCCAGCGAGCAGGCCCGCCAGGCCGGCGCGGGTGCGCGGCCCCTGGCAGAACTGGGTTGGCAATTTGCGCAGATGGCCCACCGGGGCTGAACCGACACGCCAATCCCCGCCGAACGTTTTCATTCCATTTTCGTGACCCATCAAAGGCAGCTTCGCCATGGACTTCAGCTACTCCCCCAAGACCCAAGCCCTGCGTGAGCAGCTCCAGGCCTTCATGGACCAGCATGTGTACCCCGCCGAGCAGGCCGTGCACGATGAGCTGGAGGCCAACACCGCCGCGGGCAAGCGCTGGACGCCGCTGCAGACCATCGAAAAGCTCAAGCCCCTGGCGCGTGCGCAAGGCCTGTGGAACCTGTTCCTGCCGGAAAGCTCCCTGGGCGCAGGCCTGACCAACCAGGAGTACGCCCCGCTGGCCGAGATCATGGGCCGAGTGCCCTGGAGCAGCGAAGTTTTCAACTGCTCGGCACCCGACACCGGCAACATGGAGGTGCTGGTGCGCTACGGCACGCCACAGCAGCAGGCGCAGTGGCTCAAGCCGCTTCTGGCCGGCGAAATCCGCAGCGCCTTTGCCATGACCGAGCCAGCCGTGGCCTCATCGGACGCCACCAACATCGAGGCCCGCATCGAGCGCCAGGGCGACGACTACGTGATCAACGCACGGAAGTGGTGGACCAGCGGCGCCGGCGACCCGCGCTGCAAGATCCTCATCTTCATGGGCAAGACCGACCCCGAGGCGCCGCGCCACTCCCAGCAAAGCATGATCCTGGTGCCCATGGACACGCCGGGTGTAAAGGTGCTGCGGCCCTTGAGCGTGTTCGGCTACGACGATGCGCCTCATGGGCACATGGAGGTGGACTTCAGCAACGTGCGCGTGCCGGCCACCAACATGCTGCTGGGCGAAGGCCGCGGCTTCGAAATTGCCCAGGGCCGCTTGGGCCCAGGCCGCATCCACCACTGCATGCGCCTGATCGGCCTGGCCGAGCGTTCGCTGGAGTTGATGTGCAAGCGTGCCAGTGCCCGTGTGGCCTTCGGCAAGCCCGTGGCTGCGCAAACCGTCACGCAGGAACGGATTGCCGAGGCCCGCTGCCAGATTGAACAGGCGCGCCTGCTCACCCTCAAGGCGGCGTGGATGATGGACGTGGCCGGCAACAAGACCGCCAAAGCCGAGATCGCCATGATCAAGGTGGTGGCCCCCAACATGGCCCTGCGCGTGATCGACTGGGCCATGCAGGCCCACGGCGGTGCCGGTGTCAGCCAAGACACCCCGCTGGCCCACTTCTACGCCAACGCGCGCACGCTGCGCTTTGCCGACGGCCCCGATGAGGTGCACCGCAATGCCATTGCGAAGTTGGAGTTGGGGAAGTACGCGCCGAGTGGCAAGACGCCTTGATAATCACGGCATCTGCCCGTAGCTCAGCTGGATAGAGCAGCGGTCTTCTAAACCGCAGGCCGGGGGTTCGAGTCCCTCCGGGCAGGCCACCTTGAGCCCTAGAACGGGCCCCAGACCGCGACCCTACACCCGCTGCCAGCGTCCCTCGCGCAGCACCTCGCACGGCCGGTAGTGCGCCTTGTAGGCCATCTTCGGGCTCTCGGCGATCCAGTACCCCAGATACAGGTGCGGCAGCCCCAATTTGCGTGTTTGCTCGATCTGCCACAAGACATTGAAGGTGCCGTAGCTGGCCGCCTCATCGGGTTCGTAGAAGGTGTACACGGCCGACATGCCGTCGTTGAGTACATCGAGAATGGACACCATCTTCAGCGCCCCGAGACTGCCGTCGGTGGTGCGTTCGCGAAACTCCACCAACCGTGAGTTCACACGGGTCTGCAGCAGGAACTGCGTGTACTGGTCCACGTTGTCGTGGTCCATGCCGCCGCCGCTGTGCCGATGGGTCTGGTACTTGAGGTAGAGCTGGTAGTGCTCGGGCAGAAAGCCCAGGCGCAGCACCCGCACATGCAGCCCTTCATGGCGCTTCCAGGCCCGGCGCTGGCTGCGGGTGGCGGAGAATTCGGCCACGGGCACGCGCAGCGGGACACAGGCGCTGCAACCGTCGCAATACGGGCGGTAGGTGAACAGCCCGCTACGACGAAAACCGTTGGTCACCAGGCCGGAGTACACCTCGTTGTGGATGAGGTGGCTGGGCGTGGCCACCTGCGAACGCGCCTGCCGGCCTGGCAGGTAGCTGCAGGGATAAGGCGCCGTCGCATAGAACTGCAGCGACGCCAGTGGAAGTTCTTTGGGTGCGGTCACGCCCTTGCCCTGGCTGCCTAACTGGTCCGCGCGTCAGGCACGGCTGACGCGGCGGACACCTCGAGCGCAGCCGGCACATCCAGCCCCAGCAACGCCCAGTCCCGGTGATCATAGAACCAATCGCAGGTCGGCAACAGGCCCGATACCCGGTTGAGATGATCCACGAACTCAGCGCGCGGCACCTCGGCCGCACCCAAAGAACTCAGGTGGGCGGTGTTCTGCTGGCAATCGATCCACTCGATGCCGCGGCGCCGGCAGGCGGCCACCAGGGCGGCCAGGGCCCACTTGGACGCATCCGTGTGACGGCTGAACATCGATTCGCCAAAGAACATGCGCCCGATGTTCACGCCGTACAAGCCCCCCACCAAATCCTTGTTCATCCACACCTCGAAGGAATGCACCCGCCCCGCTTGGTGCCATTGGCCATAGGCGGCCTGCATGGCCGGGGTGATCCAGGTGCCGACTTGCCCGCGCCGGTTTGCCTGCGCGCAGGCAGCCATCACGCCCCCAAAGGCATGATCGACACGAATCTCACATCCTGGAGTGGCGAGAAATCGGCGCAAGGTCTTGGACAGTGAGCGGCTGAGCTTGAAATCGGCCGTCTTGAGCACCATGCGCGGGTCGGGCGCCCACCACAGTACCGGTTGGCCCTCGGTGTACCAGGGGAAGATGCCACGAGCATAGGCCTGCTCAAGCCGCTCCAACGTGAGCTGCCCCCCGATGGCCAGGAGGCCTGAAAGATCGGTGTCCTTACCCAGCGCGTTCTCGACGGGCGGAAAGGGGTCGTCACCTTCCAACCAAACCAAGGGTGGTGTTCGCTCCATCGTCGGCGTTTAGGCGTAGGTCACCCAGTTGCGGCACGGCCCATCTTCCAGGTGCGGCAGGGTGTTGAAGGCCAGCAATTCAAGCCGCTTGGGGGTGACCACCATCTCGGTGAGCGCGCTGTTGCGCAGCCGCATGTTGAGGTCGATGGCGGTGGTGGCGGGTGCGCCCAGCACATGGGCCACCGCAGTGGAAATCGGCCCCCCGCTGCTGACGATGATCACCGGCTGACCCACATGGTGCGCCTGCACATGCGCCAGGGCTTGCACCACCCCGTCCCGAAAGTCGCGGTAGGCAGGCATGCCCTTGGGCGAGAGGGTTCCTTCCATCCAGGCGGCAAGCGCCTGGCGCAGCCTTCGAAAATGCGCCTTGAAGCCCTCTGCCGTGTCGTGGGGCGGCAAAGGATCTCCGCCGATGGCCTGCAGCAGTGCCAGGCTGTCGTACTCGTTCAGCCCAGGCCATGCTTGGGCTTCGATGCCGCTTGCACCCAGCCCCTTGGCCAATGCGTTCCAGGATTCCTGGTGCCGACGCAGCGTTCCCATCAGCACGGCGGCGGGTTGCACACGGCGCTGCTTCAGGGCTTGACCCAGGGCCTCGCATTGACGATGGCCGAGGTCGCTGAGCCGGTCATAGTCGTCGGCGCCGAAGGAGGCTTGGCCATGGCGCACCAGGTAGAGGGTTCCCATGGACGGCATTGTCGGTGCTGTTGGGCAGGCGGGCCACAATGTGGCTGCAGCCGGCATACGAAAGGAATCTTCATGGTACCGGGCGTCAAGGCCTTGATCTTCGATGTATTCGGCACACTTGTCGACTGGCGTTCATCGGTGGCCCGTGAGGCGCAGCGTGTTTTGGCGCCACTGGGTGTTCAGGCCGACTGGCCAGCCTTCGCGGATGCCTGGCGAGGTGAGTACCAGGGCGCCATGGAAGAAGTGCGCAGTGGGCGGCTGCCGTTTTCCAAACTGGACGTGCTGCATCGGCGAAACCTGGACATCGTGCTGCAGCGACTGGGCGGCCTGGCCGCACAAACGCCCGATCCCGTCCGCCAGGAACTGAATTTGGCTTGGCATCGGCTGGATGCATGGCCCGACGTGGGGCCGGCCTTGACCAGGCTGCGAAACACTTACTGCCTGGCGCCCTGCTCCAACGGCAACATCTCCCTCATGGTGGACCTGGCGCGCCACAACGGTTGGCACTGGGACGCCATCCTGGGTGCTGAAGTGGCGGGCGACTACAAGCCCAAGCCCGTGGTGTACCAACGCGCCTGTGATGCGCTGGGGCTTGCACCGCAAGAGGTCATGATGGTGGCCGCGCACTCGGACGACCTGGCCGCTGCCGCGGCGTGCGGGCTGAAGACCGCCTTTGTGGCCCGCGTGGACGAGTACGGCGGCTTGCGTGTGGAGGCGGCGCCCACAGTGGCCGTTGATGTGTTCATGGGCACGGCGCTGAGCGCAACGGCGGGATAGGCTACAGCAGGGTCAGCAACAGCGGGGTGAGCAAAAGGAAGAAGGGCTCCCGAAGGAGCCCTTGAGCAGGAACTGATTCGAAGAATCGATCAGAACTTGTAGCCGGCCGACACATAGAACGTGCGCAGGCGGCCATCGTGGTAGCGCGGGTCGAAGCCGACCATGTTGCCGCCGTCGAGCTTCAGGCTCATCGGGGGCTTCTTGTTGAACAGGTTCAAGATGCCGCCCGTGAGCGTCATCTGTTTGTTCAAGGCGTACTTGGCCTGGTAGTCGAACAGCGAATAGGCCGGTACATCCAAGCCCGGGAAGTCAACAAAGGCACCGAAACCGCCTGTGGCCGTGGCCAAACGCACCGTGCCCTCGTCGGCGGAGAACGCGCGGTCCTTGTATCCCGGACGGTACTTCCACACCAGAGTCTGCGACAGCGGCCCTGTCTGCAGCGTATTGGCCACGCGCGACAGGATGCGGAAGGAAACCGCGCCGTTGCTGCCGTACTTGCCCAGGCTGTCCTCCTTGCCTCCGCCGAAGCCCAGGTCGTAGTACGACTCGGTTAGGTAGGTGGCCACCCAGGTGGTGGTCAGTGCGCCGACGGGCAGCTTGCTGCGCAGGGTGACGTCAAAGTCAAAGCCCTTGGCCACGTTGACGGCGGCGTTGAAGGGCACGTCGTTGAAGGTCAGGACCGGCAGGCCGGTGGCGGCTTCGGTGGTCACCGAGAACAGGCCACGGTACTGCGAGAACTTCGAGAACGCGGTCGACTCCGGCACGCTCGTGATCTGGTCCTTGATCTTCACCGACCAGTAGTCCACGCCCGCCGTGACGGTGTTGTTCGGCTCGAAGCGGAAGCCGAGCGTTGCCTG
>JBEAWD010000167.1:0-9816 GCA_041160585.1 Pseudomonadota bacterium
AACTCTTACCGATTGAAATCGTTTGTAACCCGACCCTGGGCTTGTGTTCGGTTCATCGTCATTGGTGGTTTGTAGGACGAGGCCTTCACGCGAGCTGTTGTCCATTCGTGACGGTTCGGGCTTCCCCTAGGCACGCAGCGCTGTAGTTTTAGTACAGAATCCCCTCAAAACATGGGGCTGCCTGTGTTTTTCGTTCCCTCCATCCAGAACAACCGCGTTCAGTTCCCAGGAGACCATTGCATGAAAGAAGTAACCGTTCGGTCACGCCGCGCCAGTCGCGTGCGCACGACGTTGACGCCGGCCGCAGCGGCCGTGGCGGCCGTGGCCGCCTTGTCGTCGATGCAGGCCCAGGCACAGGCTCAGCAGACCCAGCAGGTGACCGTGACCGGCATCCGCAGCGCCATCGAAAGCGCCATCAGCGTCAAGAAGAACGCCGACGGTGTGGTGGAGGCCATCAACGCCGAAGACATCGGCAAGCTGCCGGATGTCACCGTGGCCGAGACCATCTCGCGCCTGCCGGGCTTGGCCACTCAGCGCAGCAAGGCCACCGGCCGCGCGCAGTCGATCAGCGTGCGCGGCTTGGCGCCCGACTTCTCCACCGGCACCCTCAACGGCCGGGAGCAGGCGTCGAACTCCGACGGCCGCTCGGTCGACTTCGACCAGTTCCCCGCTGAACTGCTTTCAGGCGTGGTGGTCTACAAATCCGGTGATGCCGGCCAGATGAACCAGGGCCTGGCCGCCACCATCGACCTCAAGACGATTCGCCCGCTGGACCTGCGCAACCGCGTGGTCAGCGTGAACTCTCGCAACACCCGCTCCGGCGTTGGCCTGCCCGAAGGTCAGGGCCAGGGCAAGCGCCAGTCGCTGTCCTATGTGGACCAGTTCGCCGACCGCAAGCTGGGCGTGGCCCTGGGCTTTACCCGCTTCACCGATATGGGTGCGGCCCAGTTGAAGTTCAACGGTTGGTCCGGCGCGGAGGAAGTGACTTTCCAGGGTGCCAAGGTCAAGGTGCCCGGCGCCTTCACCGCCGATACCGAGCGCACTTCCACCGAGCGCACCGGCCGCATGGCCGTGATCCAGTTCAAGCCCTCCAGCAACTTTGAAACCACGCTGGACTACTTTGCCTCCAGCGGTGATTTCCGTTCCAGCAAGAACGGCTTGGAAGGCGTGATCCATGCTGGATGGGGTGGCTTCGACTACGTGCCGCAGGGCGTGCTGAGCAACGCCACCATCTCCAACGGCATCGCCACCTCCGGCACCATGTCCAACTACAAGGGCACGGTGCGCAACCACGTGGAAGCCTCTCAGGACAACCTGAAGTCCATGGGCTGGAACTCCAAGCTGAAGGTGGGCGCCTGGACGAACGCACTGGATGTATCGCGTTCCGAGAACCTGCGGGTCAACAGCCGCTACGAGACCACGGCGGGTATCGCGGGCGACTATAAGAAGAACGCTGGCACCACCATCCCCCTGGGAACTATTTCGTGGACCGGCTACAACGGCCGCGACGCCAGCTCGGCTACCTACACCAGCAGCCTGGATTACGCCAACCGCTCGATCGCGGTGCTGACCGACGTGAACGGCTGGAGCGGTGGTGCCAACTCGCCTCAGGCCGGCTACATCTCCCTGCCCACCGTCAAGGATTCCATCGACGCCGTTAGGCTGTCCAGCAAGCGCGACCTGAGCTTTGGCCCGCTGCAGTCGCTGGAACTGGGTGTCAACGTCACCGAGCGCAGCAAGTCGAACTCGGCTGATGAGGGTCGCCTGGTGATCAACGCCGCCAGCCCCTACGCCAGCCTGCCCGTACCGGGTGATGGGGTGGGCGTGGCCGGCACCACCGGCATTCGCGTGGTGCAGTGGGACCCCACGGGCAGTCTGGGCACCATCTACCGCCGCGCAGAGAAGGTGGACACCGACATCCTGAACAAGTCCTGGGAAGTCAACGAGAAGGTGACGACGGCCTACGCCCGCAGTGAGGTTGAGAGCAAGCTCATGGGGCGCAACGTGCGCGGCAATGTGGGTCTGCAGTTCGTCAATGCTGACCAGCAAGGCACGGGCTTCCTGACCAACTCAGCCACCTGCACCGGCAACACGGCGGCCACCTGCCCGGCCACCCGCACCACCTCGGGCACCAGCTACAGCGATGTGCTGCCGAGCCTGAACCTGGCCATGGCGATGCCCAATGACTCGGTGCTGCGCTTTGCCATGGCGCGTCAGGTTACCCGTCCGAACATGAACGACATGCGTGGCAGCGTGACATTCGCGCTGAACCCCACCGCGACGGGTGGTCCGCGCTACGAAGGCTCAGCAGGTAACCCCTTCCTGAAGCCCTTCCGTGCCAACACCGTCGACCTCTCCTACGAGAAGTACTTTGGCACGCGTGCCTATGTGGCGATGGCTGGTTTCATGAAGGACCTGGACACCTACATCTTCCGCCAGAACTCGCAGGTGAACTTCTCCACGTACGGCATCACGCTGCCCACCGGCGTGTCGCCGGTGGGTCGCTTGACGCGTCCGGAAAACGGAACAGGCGGCAGCATGCGCGGCCTGGAGTTGACGGCTTCGTTGCCGTTCAGCATGGTGGCCAAGGCACTGGATGGCTTCGGCGTTCAGGTCAACCACTCGCTGACCAACAGCTCGGTGTCCCTGCCGGCTTCGGGCTTCGGCACGACGGACGTGAACACCGACAACCTGCCTCTGCCGGGCCTGTCGAAGAACGTCAGCAACATGCGGCTGTACTTCGAGAAGTCGGGCTTCCAGGTTGCGGTGGCTGGCCGCAAGCGTTCGGACTTCCTGGGCGAGGTGACCGACTTCCAGGACAAGCGTCAGCTCACCTTCGTCAAGGGTGAGACGGCGGTGGACCTGCAGTTGGCCTACGAGTTCCGCGGCGGTTATGCCAAGGGCTTGTCGCTGCTGTTCCAGGGCAACAACCTCACTCGCACCGAGTTCCAGCGCTACCGCGCCGACACCGGTGCGGTGGTGGAGAAGATCCCGACCGGACGCGTCTACATCCTGGGCGCGAACTATCGGTTCTGATCCTGATCGCCTGAGCTGAAAGACCCCTGGTGGCGCAAGCTGCCAGGGGTCGTTTTATGCTGAGCCTTGAAAAGTTGATGTTTCAGTTTCGAAGTAGTCGACCGCCATGCAGCACCCAGCCGAACTCATCCGCCAAGTCGTGATCGTGGGAGGCGGCACCGCCGGTTGGATGACCGCCGCGGCGCTGTCCAAAGTGCTGCAGGGGCGCTACGCCATTACCCTGGTGGAGTCCGATGAAATCGGCACTGTGGGCGTGGGCGAGGCCACCATCCCGGCCATCAAGCAGTTCAACCGGGTGCTGGAGATCGACGAAGACGAATTCGTGCGCGAGACGCAGGGTTCGTTCAAGCTGGGCATCGAATTCGTCAATTGGGGCCGTCAAGGTCATCGCTACATCCACGGTTTTGGCATCCTGGGCCAGGAGTTGTGGACCACAGATTTCCATCAGTACTGGCTGAAGATGCGCCAGTTGGGCAAATCGCCTGACCTCGAGGCCTATTCCATCACCCAGCGCGCTTGCCGCGCCAACAAGTTCATGCGGCCCGACCTGTCGCGGCCGCAGTCTCCGCTGTCCCAGATCGTCTATGCCTTCCACTTCGATGCGGGGCTGTATGCGCGCTACCTCTCGAACTATTCGCAGGCCCGTGGCGTTCAGCGGGTCGAGGGGAAGATCGAGCAGGTGCATCTGCGCCAGGAGCCCGGCCCGCGCGAGGGCTTTGTGCGCTCGGTGCAGCTGGCCGATGGTCGCCAGATTGAGGGTGACCTGTTCATCGACTGCTCGGGCTTCCGAGGCCTGCTGATTGAGCAGGCGCTGCATACCGGCTACGAGGACTGGACCCATTGGCTGCCCTGCGACCGTGCGGTGGCCGTGCCGTGCGAGTCGGTTCAGCCGCTGACGCCCTACACCCGATCGACCGCCCACAAAGCAGGCTGGCAGTGGCGCATTCCGCTTCAGCACCGGATTGGCAATGGGCATGTCTTCTGCAGTCAGTACATCAGCGAAGACGAAGCCACCAACGTGTTGCTGAGCAACCTGGACGGCCGCCCCATGGCGGACCCGCGCACCCTGCGCTTCGCCACCGGCAAGCGGAACAAGGCCTGGAATCGCAACGTGGTGGCCGTGGGGCTTTCGGGAGGCTTCCTTGAACCGCTGGAATCCACCAGCATTCACCTCATCCAGACAGCGGTAGCGCGGCTGATCACCTTCTTTCCCGATCAGGGCTTCAGTCAGGCCGACATCGACGAATACAACGCGCAGATCGACTTCGAGTTCACGCGCATCCGCGACTTCATCATCCTGCACTACCACCTCAATGAGCGCACCGATTCGCCGTTCTGGACTCGCTGCCGCGAGATGGAAGTGCCCGAGTCGCTCAAGCGCCGCATGGCGCTGTACCGTCAGCGAGGCCGCATCTTCCGCGAAGGGTCGGAACTGTTCACCGAGGTGGGCTGGTTGCAGGTGCTAAACGGCCAGGGCCTGATGCCCGAGGCCTACAACCCGTTGGTGGACCTGTATCCCGAGAAGGACATCGAGGCCTTCCTGAACGACATCCGAAGCGTGATTGACCGCTGTGTGGATGTGATGCCTGACCACCTGGCCTTCATCAAGGATCATTGCGCGGCTGAGCCGGTGGCGCCCCGCTGAGCATGTAGCGCGCCGTGGTGGGCTTGGCCGGTGCCGGGTCACTGCCCCTTGAGGCGCAGGGGATGATGGTTTTCCCCCTGGGAATTCTTTTGTAGTTTTACTACATTTGCATCCATGAATGGACAGCGTGCGGGGGATGGCAGCCGGCGGCGCCGGTTGATGCTGGGTTTCGGTGGAGCGGCCATGGGCCTGGGGGCCTCACTGGGAGCACCGGCGGCCTACGGCGCTCGGCCGCCGCTGGTCATCTGGCACACGCCGGAGGGCGCCAAGGCGCTGCGAGCCTCCGGTGCGGACTTCACCCGGGAAACGGGCGTGCGGGTGGTGGTGGAAACGCCGGACGAGGGGCCCGTGAAGTTTCAGCAGGCCGCTGCGGCCGGCAAGGGACCGGACCTTTACGTCTATGCTCACGATCGCATCGGGGAGTGGATTGCGGGTGGCCTGATCCAATCCGTCAGCCCCAATCGGGCGATGCTGCAGGACATCGACCCTCTTGCGTGGCGCGGCTACACGCATCAGGGGCGGCTGTGGGGCTATCCGATGTCGCTGGAGGCCATCACGCTCATCTACAACAAGGCGCTGGTGCCGCGGGCGCCGCAAACCTGGGATGAGGTGTTCGAGCTTGACCGCCGCTTGCGTCCCCAGGGCCGGCGAGCCATCTTGTGGGACTACACGAACAACTATTTCACCTTTGCATTGCTGGCCGCGCATGGAGCCTATGCCTTCAGGCGGCGCGAAGACGGCAGCATTGATCCACAGGATGTGGGCGTGGCTCACCCCGGTGCATTGCGCGGCGCGCAGGTGCTGGAACGCCTGATCCGCGAGGGCGTGATGCCCGCCGGCAGCGGCTACCCTGAGATGGAAGCCGCGATGGGAGCGGGCCGCGTGGCCATGATGATCAACGGTCCGTGGGCGTGGGTGAACCTGCGCCGCGCCGGCATCGACTTCGGAGTGGCGCGCCTACCCCGCCTGGATGGCCGTGCCTGTGTGCCGTTTGTGGGTGTGAAGGGCATCATGATCAACCGTGCCACTCGCCATCGCGAACTGTGTGCCGAACTGGTGGAGCACCACCTGTTGTCGCCGCAAGGGGTACGCCGCCTGAATGAGGCCGAGCCCCTGGGGGCGGCGGCCAGCCGTGAGTTTTTTGCCGAACTGGCCGTGGATGAGCGCATCCGCACCATCATGGACTCGGCGCAGGACGGCATTCCCACACCCAGCAACCCCGAGATGGGGCGGTTCTGGTCGGCGATGAAAACGGCCTTGACGAACCTGACCGAGGGACGGCAGGAAGCGCGGGCGGCGCTGGAAGCGGCGGCGCGGCGCATGAAGGCTTGAGGGAGCAGGGCAGGTGCAGGGATGGATGAAGCGGGCAGCCTGGCCGATGGCGTTGGGCCTGGTGGGGCTGTGGGCGGTGATGGCGGTGCATGCGGCCGGCCAGGCCCTGTTGGCCACCGTGTTGTTGGCCATCACCGGCCTGGGCGTGTGGACGTATGCCTCGGCGCGCACGAATGCGCTGCGCTACCTGTTCCCGGCGGTGGGCGCTGCCTTGCTGTTTGTGGCCTTTCCCATGGCCTACACCGTGGGCATGGGACTCACGAACCAGAGTTCGCGCAATTTGTTAGCGCAACCCGAGGCGCGACAGCAGTTGCTGCAGGAGCGCATCGTAGACGCGGCCACTCAGCGCCCCTTCGAGTTGTGGGTGTTGGGCGACCGGGCGGTGTTGGAGATGACGCCGCTTGTGCAGGGCGAGCCGGCGTGGTGGTCCCAGCCCGTGCCGCGCACGGGAGGGTTGGTGCCCGCAGCAGGCGTGGCTTCCCAGGTGGTGCCCGCTGCCACTTCGGGCCCGCCGGCTGGAGCCCTGAAGGCGACGATAGCCCAGCGTGTGGAGTGGCTGGACAGCCTGCGCGGCCTGAGCTTCACGCCGCCAGCTGGAGTGGCGCCAACTGCATCGGCAGCTTTGCACGTGGTGAGCCTGCGCGAAGTGGCGGCCGCCGCGCCGGTGTATGAGTCCCTGGCCGATGGGGCCCTGCGTGAGGTGAGCACGGGCCGGCGGTTTGCGGCGGATACCCAAACGGGCTTCTTCACGGCCGACGATGGCTCACGGCTGCAACCCGGATTCCGGGTGTTCGTGGGACTGCAGCACTATGCGCGCCTGTTCACCGAGCCGAACTTCCGCGAGCCCTTCCTGGGGGTGTTCATCTGGACGGTCGCCTTTTCGGGCCTGACGGTGTTGGGCGCGGGGGCCTTGGGCCTGCTGCTGGCTTGCCTGCTGAACTGGGAATCGCTGCAGGGCCGCGGCCTGTACCGCGTGATCCTGTTCCTGCCGTATGCGGTGCCGGCCTTCCTGTCCATCCTGGTGTTCAAGGGGCTGTTCAACCAGAACCTGGGCGAGATCAATCTGATCCTGGGCGGCCTGTTCGGCATCAAGCCAGCATGGTTCTCGGACCCCTATCTGGCGCGGCTGATGCTGTTGATCGTGAACATCTGGCTGGGCTTCCCCTACATGATGGTGCTGTGCTCGGGTTTGATCCAGTCGATTTCTTCGGATCTCTATGAGGCATCGGCGATTGCAGGCGCCACGCCCTGGGACAACTTCCGGCGCATCACGCTGCCGCTGATCCTCAAACCCCTGACGCCGCTGCTGATCTCGGCCTTTGCCTTCAACTTCAACAACTTCGTACTGATCAGCCTGTTGACTGGGGGACGGCCCGACCACTTGGACAGTGATGTGCCGGCGGGCACCACCGACATCCTGGTGAGCTACACCTGGCGCATCGCCTTCCAGGACTCGGGCAACCAGTACGGGCTGGCTGCGGCCATCTCCACGGTGATCTTCCTGCTGGTGGCGGTGATCACGGTGGTGCAGATGCGGGTGACGAGGATGACGGACACCACAAGGGCCGTGCAATAGGGCTGAAGCCAGGGCACAAGGGGGAGCAAACAGACATGGCCATCGTTCAATCGAAGAACCAGCGTTGGCGGCTGTTGGCCGCGCACGCCTTCCTGCTGTGCATGTGCGCGGCGGTCCTGCTGCCTTTTGCGGTTGTCTTGTCGGTGTCGCTGCGGCCAGGCAACTTCGCCAGCGGGTCGTTGTGGCCCAGCGAAATCAGCCTGGAGCACTGGCGCTACGTGCTGGGCTTTCCGGTGCCCGATGCCGGCGGCGTGATGCGCATCCCGGACCTCCCCGTGCTGACCTGGCTGTGGAATTCGGTGAAGGTGGCGCTGCTGTCGGGCGTGGTGACGCTGGTGCTGTCCACCACCGCCTCATATGCGATTTCGCGCATCCGCTTCAAGGGACGTGAACAGGTGCTGGTGGGCCTGACGCTGATGCAGGTGTTCCCGGCGGTGCTGGCGCTGGTGGCGCTGTACGCCATCTTCGACGGGCTGGGTGCGGCCTTCCCGGCCATCGGCCACAACACGCATGCGGCGCTGGTGCTGGCGTATTCGGGCGGCCTGGCCATCCACATCTGGACGCTCAAGGGCTACTACGACACGCTGCCCACTGAGATCGAGGAAGCGGCCATCGTGGACGGGGCCACTCCCTGGCAGGCCTTTCGCAAGGTGCTGCTGCCCATGGCTGTTCCGGCACTTACCGTGGTCTTCGTGCTGGCCTTCATCGGCGCCATCATCGAATATCCGGTGGCCTCCATCCTGCTGACGCAGCAGGACCAGTTGACCCTGGCCGTGGGGGCCAAGCTCTTCGTGCACGAGCACAACTTCCGCTGGGGTGATTTCGCGGCCGCAGCGATTTTGTCGGGCCTACCGATCACGGTGGTGTTCCTGGTGGCGCAACGCTGGTTGGTGTCGGGCCTGGCCGCCGGTGGCGTGAAGGGCTGAGATCTCATGACGGTTCTTCATGCCCCCTGGGCTACACGCGCCCCCATCTACCAGGTCAACCTGCGCCAGTACACGCCGCAAGGCACCTTGGCCGCGTTCGAGCCCCATCTGCCGCGCATCGCGCGGATGCTGGGTGGCCAGGGCATCCTGTGGTTCATGCCGCTGCAGCCCATCGGGGAGTTGAACCGCAAGGGCGGCCTGGGCAGCTACTACTCGGTGCGCGACTACACGGCAGTGAACCCAGAGTTCGGCACCTTGAATGACTTCAACCGGGTTGTGGAGAAGGCACATGCCTTGGGGCTGCGCGTGATCATCGACTGGGTGGCCAACCACACGGCCTGGGATCACCAATGGACCACCGAACATCCCGACTGGTACCTCAAGGACGAACGCGGACAGATCCACTCCTATGTGTACCGCGCCAACCCGCAGGCCGAGCCCGAGTACTGGACCGATGTGGTGGGCCTGGACTGGGCCCAGCCCGCGGTGTGGAACGCGATGGAGCAGGCCATGCTGTGGTGGATACACAAGACGCGCATCGACGGCTTCCGCTGCGATGTGGCCGCTCTGGTGCCGATCGAATTCTGGGAGCGTGTACGGCCACGCCTGGCCGTACTGCGCGAGATGTACCTGTTGGCCGAGGCGCACGAGCCCATCCACCATCGCGCGGCGTTTGATGGCACCTACGACTGGGGTTTGCTGGATGTGTTCAAGCGCATCGCGCGCGGGGAAGGCGACACGCGGGATTTGCAGGCGTGGTGGCAGCAGCGCGTTGAGCACTACGGGGCAGACGACTATCGGATGCTCTACACGGCCAACCACGATTCGAATTCATGGCAGGGATCGTGTGCCGATTTGTTTGGCGATGTGGAGGCCTTCAAGGCCATGGCCACGCTGGCCATGCTGCTGCCGGGTCAACCGCTGATCTACGGGGGGCAGGAGGCCTTCTTTGAGAAGCGGCTGGCCTTCTTCGAAAAGGACCCGATCGATTGGAAGGACCGGCGGCTCGAAGGTTTCTACCGCGACCTGCTGGCACTCAAGCGCACGCATGCGGCCTTGGGCAACGGCCATGCGGGCACTCGCCTTGAGTGGCTGGAAACCGGCAACCCACGCGTGGTGGCGTTTGAGCGGCAAGCGGGCTCAGCCGTGCTTCGCGTGGCCGTGAACCTCAGCGGCCGGGAGCAGCCTTGGACTCCGACTGGGGGCTTTGCGAGGTCTTCTTCGGTGTCGATTTCGACGATGAATTCGACGACGGCTTCGCACCCGACTTCGCTGCCGGCTTGGCATTGCCTGATCGAGAC
>JBEAWD010000186.1:0-3567 GCA_041160585.1 Pseudomonadota bacterium
GCGAGATGGGTCAGCGGTTTCAATCCGCCATGGGCAGCGTCCGCGGCAGCGGAGGCCGAGCGGCGCGTGCACGCTTCATGGCGCAGGGTCACGCCTATGTGGGCTTCGCGCTGGAGCAACCGGAGCGGTTTGCGGTGATGTTCGGGCCCTACGGTGCGGGCGCTCAGGCCGGAACCTCGCCGCAGGGTGCGGGTGCCACGATGTCGAATTCGGTCTGTGATGACCACACATTAGTTGAGGACACGCCCTATGCGTCGCTCAGTCGAGTGCTGGACGAACTCCTGGCTGCCGGGGTGATCGATTCGGCTCGCCGGCCGGGCGCCGAGCTGCTGGCGTGGTCGGCGATCCATGGCTTGGCGACCCTGCTGGTCAGTCAGGCATTGAAACAGACGGCGTTGCCGGTGGAGGCCATGGTCGATCGCGTTGGGCAGGACTGCCTTCGTGCTTTGATGGCGCCGACTAAACTCGTTTGAGCGGATTGTCGTAGCCAAGGCCACCGGAGAGGAGCAAACCATGAGCCCACGTGATGCATTGATTGGCGCTGTTCTGGCGCTCGTGCTGCTGACCGTGGCGGTCAGCGCCCTGATGCTGGTCACGCGCCTGAAGGAGGCGCGCGCCAAGCGCATCCATCCGCAGGCCATGGCCACCTCGACACAGATGGCGGCCCGCCTGGAAAACACCCAGCCCGCCGACAACTACCGCAATCTCTTTGAAGCGCCGGTGCTCTTCTATGCCTTGGTGGCCATTGCGCTTGCGATCGGTCACACGCCTTCCTGGCTGGTGACGGGAGCCTGGGTTTTCGTGGGTCTGCGCGTGGTGCACAGCGCCATCCACTGCACCTACAACCGGGTGTTTCACCGCCTGCCGGTGTTTGCTGCGAGCTTCTTACTGCTGGTGGGCCTGTGGCTGGCGTTCTTCCTGACCCTGCCCCAGGCCACTGGGTAAAGAAGCCTTCCGGCTACCCCGGGTGTCGATCCGCCGGGTGGTTCACACCATCATGGACGGGCACGTTCTCGATGAGGAAGGGATTGATGCCCTCCAGACAGCCCACGTTGTAGCCATATTGATCGGGGAATGAGCGGCGCTGGTGATGGGTGTAGATGCCGCACTGCCCGCAGAAGTAGTGTTTGGCCACCAGCGTGTTGAACTGGTACAGACGCAGGTGCTCCTGCCCCTGGAGGATGCGAATGCCCGACAGCGGCACCGATGCCATAACCGCTCCCTTGCGGCGGCAGATGGAGCAGTCGCAGCGGCGGGGGTTGACGATGCCGTCGGGCAGGTCGAGCTCGAGCACCACCGCGCCGCAGTGGCAGGACAGGCGGTGCTTGGGCTGCACCGAAACGCCACCGACAGACTGGATCATGGCAGGCCCTTCTTCATGACCGGGGACAGTGCCCGAGTGTAGAAGCCTGGGTCGACATCCATCAGGCGCAGCAACAGCGCCCGGGCGTCATGGCCTGTATCGGGGATCTCAAGATACGCATGATCGATCTGGAGCTGACGCATGCGCTCGGAGAACGATCGGTTCAGCTCCCGCGTGTCGTCACGGGTGCCCACCGCATGCCGGATGACTGTGCCGTGTTGGGCGAGATGGGGGGCCGCCGAGACGGCGATCATCCACGGGCTGATGGCCTTGAAGTACTCCGTATCGTCGCCGCACACTTCGCGCAGAAGATAGTCCCGCAAGGCCGGGTTGCGAAGTGCGCGTGGCCCGCGCAGTTCGAGATCGAAGGGCCCGCCGGCCAGGATGGAGATGCCGGCAAACAGATGCGGATGCTTGAATCCGATGCGGGCTGCACCGTAGCCGCCCATGCTGAAGCCTTCAAGAAGACGGCCTTCACGTGCGGCGATGGTGCGGAACTGGCGGTCCACATCGGGAATGACTTCCGAGATGAAGACCGTCTCTACCGGTGCAGCCCCATTCTTGGAGTCTGCCCACAACCTGCGTGGCAGGCCATTGACGAACACGATGATCATCGCGGGCATGCGTCCGGCTTCGATGGCGTCGTCCACCAGCCGGGCCAGTGGGGTGATGCCCGACACACCACCCATGGTGCCGTGCAGCCAGTACAGCACGGGCAGCCGTGAGTTCGGCAGGTCGTGGGCCCGAGGGACATAGGCGTGATAGCTGACGGGTGCGCCGACGATGGCGCTGTCGAAGGCTCGGTAAATCACGCGCGGGGCCTGGGCGCGCTCGGTGACCCAGGGCAGGTTGCGGTCGGGTAGGCCGGAGGCACCCTGGGCGGCGCCAAACGACAGCAGCCAAGCCATCGCGGCGATCAGCCCCAAACCCATGACGCGCCTCATGTCAACCACCGCCAAGGAGTCGGGTCAGGAAGGCCATGTCGTCGAAGGAGTCGGTGTTGGTCGGCCCATTGCGTACTACCGTCAGCCCGAGGGACGGGATGATGTACAGCCTCTGATCAAAGGCTCCGGCGGCCATGATGAAGTCGCTGGGGATCAGTGGGCTGTCGATGATGGGCTTGATCTGTCGGGTGAACTGGTTCTTGTTGTTGGCATCGATGGTGGCCGCGAGGCTGGTGGTCACCGGGCGCTTGAGCCACCAGTAAAAGCCGTAGGCGGGATGCGCCGTGTTGCCGGCAAAGACCTGATCGAACAGGGATCGCGGCAAGAGTTGGGGGCCGCTCCAGGTTCCTTCTTGAGTACGACGGATGAACTCCCCGAACTTGATCCAGTCGCGCGCGGTCACGTAGGCGCCACCTGAGAGCTGAGGGCGACCGTCCTGGAAATTGGATCCCCAGCGAAGCGAGGTGATGCCCAGCGGCTGAAGAAGCTTGCGGCTGAAGTAGTCCACCACCGACTCGCCACCCAACCGCCGCTCCAGGGCCAACCCGAAGATGTTGGGGTCACCGCTGTAGACGAAGGTGCTGCCGGGCTCGTGGTCGGACACGGCGCGCAGGTAGTCGTTCCACCCTGCCAAGTCATTGAGTTCCTTCAGACCGCTGGTCATGGTCAGCAGATGCCGATAGGTGATGCGGGACTTGCGGGGATCGCCCTGCCATTCCGTCAGGGCACGCTGTGCGACGGGCTCGTCCAACGTGAACAGACCATCAGCGGCGGCGATGGCACCCAGCAGGCCCGTGAACCCCTTGGTGGCGCTGGCCAGGAGTTGGATTCGATCGACCGTGCCTCCGTTTGCGTAGGCCTCATCGATCACCTGACCTCGGTGCATCACGATCAAGGTCTGGCCGCCGGTGGCAAAGTTGTAGTCGCGGGCCGCCTTCAGCGCTGCGGCACTGGGGGCTGCGGCCGTGGTTGGCGGCGCGCTCGCGCTGGCTGTGAGTCGCTCCTTGAAGAACTCCCACGCGATCTCGGCGAACTCCACGTCGCGGTTCTGGGTGCCGGTGGTCGCGTTGGGAGCGACCAGCACCGAACGGCTGGCCACCGTGTGCCCTGCGCCGTCGAGCCGCCACCAGCGCAGCGGGATGGCTCCGGCGTAGTCGAAGCGCACCGCCGCACCGCCATCGGTGGTGTCGCGCTCAATCGTCTGCTGCACGGGCGCGACCTTGTCCAGGCCGTTGACGGCCAGCCAGCGATCCCGCGTGG
>JBEAWD010000239.1:0-21531 GCA_041160585.1 Pseudomonadota bacterium
GATGAACGTCATTCTTGAGTTCGCGTATCCGAACGAAGAGATTCAATTCCGGCGCGCCATCGCCGCCAACCAGATGATCCGCACGCTGGAGGAAGTCGATCGGCGCTTGAATGCCGCGTTGGTTCATGGCTCCGCTGACTGGACCGCGGTTGCCCAGAGCTGCCGCGAGGCCATTCGCCCGGTGCTCGATGAAACGGACTGAACCCAGCGGCACGAAGCGATGAAGAGACCACTCTTTGCTGCTCCTGGGTGCGCCAGCGATACAGCGAAGGTGCACCTACAGGCCCTTGCGACTGTTACACCTTGTTCGTCGACAGTCGCGACATTCATGACCAGACTCATCGGCGACACCAGTCGCCCTCGCTATGAAGGGGCTGATCCGCCGTGGCTTTGCTAAAGGCCTGCGAGGTGGCCCAAGAGTTGGGCCTTTCAGCTCGAAAGGTCTATCAATTGGCCCAACAGGGAGCGATCCCCTGCTTTCGCTTTGGAGACTCGGTGCGCTTTGATCAATCGGACGTCGAGGACTACAAGGGCAAATGTCGATCTACTGGGACGAGCGCAATAAGCGCTACCGCTTTGAATTCGACCGTCACATTGAAGGTCGAAGACACCGGGCTAATCGACTGCTTTCTAAGGGCTGGAGTCAAGCCCAGGCTGACGCATTCGACCGCTCGGAGTCGGCGCGGCTCTATGCCATAGCCACCGGTGTCGGCGGACAAGACCCGTTGATCGAGACAGCGGTCAAGCTCTACCTACAAGACAAGACCCACCTCAAGTCCTACAAGGGCGCGGCCGAGCACCTGGCCATCATCCTGCCGCACTACCGCGGCAAACCGATGAGTGAACTGCCCGGGATTGCGCGCGCGATTGCGGCCGAACCGCTCGCGCCTGCCACCAATCGCAACCGAATCGCGCTGCTGAAGGCCGCGTGCCGCTGGGCGTGGAAGCAGCACAACCTGACAGACTCAGATCCCACGGTTCGGATGCAAATGCCCTCTGTGCGCAATGAGCGCCACGCATATGTCAATCGGCAGGTGATGCTTCAGCTGGCCAAGGCTGCCGATCGTTCTGACTTGCGAGCCTTGATTCGCATCGCGTTCTACACAGGAATGCGTCTTGGTGAAATCCAGCGAGCAGTGTCGCACCAGGGACTGCTGGTGCTGAGCGACACCAAAAACGGAGAGCGCAGGGTGGTGCCCGTACATCCACGAATTCGAGTCTGCTTGAAGTACCTTCCGTTCACGGGAAAGACGATCACCTTGCAGCGAGCGTTTCAGAGGGCGCGCGACAAAGCCAACCTACCGCACGTCCGAATTCACGACTTGAGGCACAGCGCGGCCAGCGAAATGATCAACGCCGGCGTCGATCTCTACACGGTTGGAGCCGTGCTCGGTCACAAGGATGCAAGGTCCACGCAACGGTACGCGCACCTAGCCATTCAGACCCTTCAAAGAGCCGTCAACACCATCGGTGGTCAAAAATCCCCACACACTTGGGAAAAATCGGGCAAAAAATAGGCCGCTGGATGCGGCCTAAGTTGTTGATTTTGGCGGGCAAGGAGGGATTCGAACCCTCGGTACTGGAATACCAGTACGCCGGATTTCGAATCCGGTGCATTCGACCACTCTGCCACCTGCCCGGTGTGGCGCCGCAGAATAGGGCGCCGGTTGGTCTCTCGACGATAACCCAAGATTCTAATGCATCAGGCGCGCAGCACCTCGTCGCCGCCCAGGTAGGGGCGCAAGGCTGCGGGCACGCGAACCGAACCATCGGCCTGCTGGTGGTTCTCCAACACCGCCACCATGGCGCGGCCCACGGCCACGCCAGAACCGTTCAACGTGTGCACCAACTCGGGTTTACCGGCCGCGTTGCGATAGCGCGCTTGCATGCGCCGCGCCTGGAAGGCCTCGCAGTTCGAGCAGGAGCTGATCTCGCGGTAGGTGTTCTGCGCCGGAAGCCACACCTCGAGATCGTAGGTCTTGGCACCACTGAAGCCCATGTCGCCGGTGCAAAGTGTCACCACGCGATAGGGCAACTCAAGTGCCTGCAGTACGGCTTCCGCGTGCGAAACCATCTCCTCCAGCGCAGCTGCGCTTTGCTCAGGCGTGGTGATCTGCACCATCTCCACCTTGTCGAACTGGTGCTGGCGAATCATCCCGCGGATGTCGCGCCCGCCACTACCGGCTTCTGAACGGAAGCACGGTGAGTGCGCCGTGAGCTTCATCGGCAGTTGGGAGGCATCCAGGATCTGCTCGCGCACGCTATTGGTCAGCGAAATCTCGCTGGTGGAGATCAGGTACTGCTCGACCGGCGCCTGCGCTTCACCGCCGCCACCCTCGCCTTCGTCTCCGCGATACACCCAGAACATGTCGTTGCGGAACTTGGGCAACTGACCCGTGCCCTCCAAGACTTCGCGGTTCACGATGTAGGGTGTGTAGCACTCGGTGTAGCCGTGTTGGCGTGTGTGCAGGTCCAACATGAACTGCGCCAGCGCGCGGTGCAGCCGGGCCACCGGCCCCTTCAGAAAGGAAAAACGTGATCCGCTGAGCTTGGCGCCCGTGTCGAAGTCAAGCCCCAGTGGGCCGCCCAGGTCCACATGGTCCTTGACCGTGAAATCGAAGCCACGGGGCGTGCCCCAGCGACGCGCCTCGACATTGCCGGCTTCATCGGCACCCACCGGCACGTCGGCCTGTGGCAGGTTGGGCAGCTGCATCAGCATGGCCTGCAGTTCGGCCTGGATGAGGTCCAGCTGATCGGCCGATGCCTTGAGCGCATCGGGAATGGCCGCCACCTGCGCCATCACCGCCGAGGCGTCTTCGCCCTTGGCCTTGAGCGCCCCGATCTGCTTGCTCAAGGCATTGCGCTGAGCCTGCAGCTCTTCGGTGCGGGTTTGGATGGTCTTGCGTTGGGCCTCGAGTTCCTGAAAGCGGCCCACATCCAGAAAGGCTTGGGGCTTGCGACGCGTTTCCAGGCGGGCCACGACGGCCGGCAGGTCTTTTCTCAGGAGGGTGATGTCAAGCATGATGTCTGTTCAGGGGATTCGGGGTGATGGAGCGACACGGCGCTTTAGAGGGGGCGCGTCAGAAAGGGCGCTTCAGCTTTGGGATCGCGCCGCTGCCATCGACTTGTCCCCCAGCCCCACGGGCAGGGGGAAGCGCACCGATTCCTCGACGCCGGGCAGTTTGCGTACGCTCACCGCACCGAATTCGCGAAGCCGAACCACCACCGCCTGCACCAGCACCTCGGGCGCGGATGCACCGGCGGTCAGGCCCACGCGCACCTTGCCCTCGAACCACTCGGGCTGCAGGTCTTCCTCGGAATCCACCAGGTAGGCCGGCGTGTTCAGGCGCTGCGCCACTTCGCGCAGCCGATTGCTGTTGGACGATGTTTGACTACCCACCACGATGACCACGTCCACCTGGGGCGCCAGCATCTTCACTGCGTCCTGGCGGTTCTGCGTGGCATAGCAGATGTCCTGCTTCTTGGGCTCACGCACCAGAGGGAAGCGAACCTTGACAGCCTCCAGGATTTCAGCAGCGTCGTCCACACTCAGCGTGGTCTGCGTGACCACGGCCAGTCGCTGGGGGTTCTTCACCTGCACGCGCTGCACATCGGCCACATCTTCAACCAAATAGATGCCGTCGGATAACTGCCCCACGGTGCCTTCAACCTCGGGGTGGCCCTTGTGGCCGATCATCAGGAACTCGTAGCCTTCCTTGTGCAGCTTGGCCACCTCCACATGCACCTTGGTGACCAAGGGGCAGGTGGCGTCGAAGACCTGAAAACCGCGCTGCGCCGCTTCGCGACGCACGGTCTGGCTCACCCCATGGGCACTGAACACCAAGGTGGCGCCTGCCGGCACATCGGCCAGGTCTTCGATGAAGATGGCGCCCTTGGCCCGCAGGTCTTCCACCACATAGGTGTTGTGCACGATTTCGTGGCGCACATAGATGGGTGCACCGTGAAGGGCGAGTGCGCGCTCCACGATTTCAATGGCACGATCCACACCGGCACAAAAGCCACGCGGCTCGGCCAA
This sequence comes from Pseudomonadota bacterium, assembly GCA_041160585.1. Classification (GTDB taxonomy): domain Bacteria; phylum Pseudomonadota; class Gammaproteobacteria; order Burkholderiales; family Burkholderiaceae_C; genus RFTU01. The sequence goes on from JBEAWD010000239.1 coordinate 4,037, forward strand.
TACCACCTCGTTCAGCCCCTGCGGAACCTGCGTCATCACAGCACCCCGATCACATGAACCTCGAACCGTACCGCCTGGCCGGCCAAGGGATGGTTGAAATCGAACAGCAGCCAATCATCGGCGCCGTCAGCCGCGCCGTTCGCTCCGCCGCCCACTTCGCGCACCACACCGGCGTAGCTGGCCTGGCCATCGGGCGTTGGGAACTGCACCACATCACCCACCGCGTAGGTGGCGTCGGGGTCACCCATCTCGCGCAGCAGGGACAACTTCACCCGCTGAAGCAGTTCAGGGTTGCGCTCGCCAAACGCCTCGCCCGGCATCAAGTCGAAGCCCGTGCGCACCCCTTCGCCCAGGCCCAACAGCCGCTGCTCCATGGCCGGCGCCAATGCGCCGGTGCCCAGGGTCAGCGTGGCCGGCGAGCCATCAAAGGTGCTGACCAGTTCGTCGCCGGCAGGGCCCAGCAGTCGGTAATGCAGGGTCAGGAACGACCCCTCGCGGATGAGGTTCACCAGGAAGAAAGGCCCGCGAAACAGGGCCGTTGGCTAGACTGAGTCCATTCTACGAGGCCCGCGTGTCCATCAAGAGTCTGCCCCCTGCCCTGCGCCCGCGCGAGAAGCTGCTGCGCCTGGGCCCGCGCGCGCTGGCCGACGCCGAACTGCTGGCCGTCCTCTTGCGCACGGGCCATGGCGGGCAGGATGCGCTGGGCCTGTCGCACAGCCTTTTGCAGCGCAGTGGGGGCCTGGGTGAGCTGCTGCGCCACACGCCTGTCGTGCCGGGCCTGGGTCCCGCGCGGCGAGCCGAACTGGGTGCCGTGGTGGAGCTGGCCCGCCGAACCCTGGAGCAAGAGCTTGAGCAGCGGCCGGTGTTCGACTCGCCGCAGCGGGTGCGTGAGTACCTGCAACTGGAGATCGCCCACCGCGAACAGGAAGTCTTCATGGTGCTGTTCCTGGACGCGCAGCACCAGCTGATCGCGGCCGAGGAGATGTTTCGCGGCAGCCTGTCGCAAACGAGCGTGTACCCGCGCGAGGTCGTCAAGCGCGCGCTGGCCCACAACGCCGCAGCGGTACTGCTGGCCCACAACCACCCATCGGGTTGTGCCGAGCCGTCGACAGCCGATGCCCATCTGACCCAGGTGTTGCGCCAGGCGCTGGCCCTGGTTGATGTGCGGGTGTTGGACCACTTCGTCGTCACGGCCCACTCCGTCACCTCCTTGGTCGAGAGGGGGTTGGCATGAGCGCATCCGCACGCCTGACGCTGTCGGACCTGGCTGCGCTCAAGCGGCAGATCGACCACGAGCGGCGCGAAGCTGCGCAGCGCCAGCAGCGCGAAATGGAAGCCCGGCAGAAGGCCGAGCGCGAACGCCAGCTCTTCAAGTTGAGCGTGGGCGACATCACACCGCTGCACGACGCCGGTAAGGTGCTGCTGCAGCCACCGCCCCCAGCGCCGGTGCCGCGCCAGCGCGAACTCGATGAACAGGCCGCGCTGGAAGAAGCGCTGTCCGACGAGATGGACGTCGAGCGGCTGCTGGAAACCGACGAGGGCCTGAGCTTTCGGCGGCGGCATATCGGCCAGGACGTGGTGCGGCGCCTGCGCCGCGGCCAGTGGGCCATCCAGTCGCAAATCGATCTTCATGGCCTGCGTCGCGACGAAGCGCGCGAGTCCCTGCAGGCCTTCCTTCGCCTTTCGCGCCGCCTGGGCCACCGCTGCGTTCGGGTGGTACACGGCAAGGGGCTGGGCTCGCCAGGCAAGGCGCCGGTGTTGAAGTCGCGTGTGCGCGCCTGGCTCATCCAGTCGCGCTCGGTCTTGGCCTTCGTGCAGGCCCGCGCCAGCCAGGGTGGCAACGGTGCGGTGGTGGTGCTGCTGGCGCCGCCTGAACACCCGGGCCAGGCGCTGCGCTAGCCGCCCTTGTTGCGCATCCAGTCAGCGGTGTTGTGGAACGCCGCCGTCAGCCGATCGATCAACTCCCGCGGGTGCCCTTCTTCACCCAAGGCACGCCACATGCAATGCATCCATTGATCGCGCTCGGCAATACCGATCGCGTAGGGCAGATGACGTGCACGCAGGCGCGGGTGGCCGAAGCGCTCCACATAGTGCGCGGGGCCGCCCAACCATCCACACAGGAACCAGAACAGCTTGTTGCGCGACTCGGTCATGTCCGCGGGATGCAGGGCCCGGATGCCGGCGTAATCAGGCTCCAGGTCCATGAGGTCATAGAAGCGGTCGACCAAGCGGCGCACGGCAGCCTCGCCCCCCACCCACTCGAAGGCGTTGGCGGGATCAGCGGTCTGTTCGTTGTTGCTACCAGGCTTGGAGTCAGGGCCGTTCATGCCCTGAATTACAACCCATTTGGCCAGCGTCGCGGGTGATCAATCCGGCAGAAAGATCGACTGCAGATCCGACAGGAAGTCCAAGCCCTTGGCAGTGGCCTGCACCTGCAGGCCTTGCTGCTGCAGCAAGCCGCGCGAGATGGCCGTTCTCAGCGCGGGCTCCAACACGGCGGCGTTCACGCCGGTTCGCTCGTGAAAGGTGCGCAGGCTCACGCCATCGATCAGCCGCAGCCCATTGAGCATGAATTCAAAGGGCCGCTCGGCCGCTTCGATGGCCTGCGTGTTGGACACGGCCTGGCCGCGCTCGGCCGCTTCGATGTAGGCCCTGGGTTCGCGCCAACGCACCTGCCGCACCAGGCGATCGGGGAAGCTGAGCTTGCTGTGCGCGCCCGCACCGATGCCAAGGTAGTCACCATAGCGCCAGTAGTTGAGGTTGTGGGTGCAACGGTGGCCCGGCATGGAAAACGCCGACACCTCATAGCGCGCGAGCCCGGCCGCCGCCGTGCGCTCGATGATGCGGTCGAGCATGCCGTAGGCGCTGTCGTCGTCGGGCAATCCGGACGGAGGCTTCAGCGCAAAGCGGGTATTGGGCTCGATGGTCAGGTGGTAGATCGACAGGTGCGGTGGGCGCAGCGCCAGCGCGGCGTCCAGGTCACGCTCCAGGCCCGCCAGGGTCTGGCCCGGCAAGGCATACATCAGGTCGAGGTTCCAAGTGGGAAATGCGCAGGCCGCCTCTTCAGCCGCCGCGCGCGCCTGCCGGCCATCATGCACGCGGCCCAAAGCAGTCAAGGCCTGATCATCGAAGCTCTGCACCCCTATCGACAGGCGCGTCACACCGGCGCGCGCATAGGCGGCAAAGCGCCGCGCTTCGAAGGTGCCTGGGTTGGCCTCCATCGTGATTTCGCAACCGGGCTCCAATCGCAAGCGGGCCCGCAGGTCCGTGAGCAGCGCTTCGATCTGATCCGGCTCGAACAGGCTGGGCGTTCCACCACCGATGAAGATGCTGTGCACCGTGCGGCCCCAGACCTGCGGCAGCGCGGCCTCCAGGTCATGCACCAAGGCCTGCCGGTAGCGCCGTTGGAGCGCGGCATCGGGGCCAGGGCCTAGGCTACTGCCTTGGCCTTCCTGCGATGGGAGTTCGTGGGAATTGAAGTCGCAGTAGGGACACTTGCGCAGGCACCACGGCAGGTGCACATACAGCGACAGCGGCGGCAAGGTGCTCAGGCCTTTGGCCGGTTCACCCGACTCACCCGCGGCCGCCATCGGCAGCCGATTGGCCGCTGCATCAGCTGCGACCACCGGAATGCCCACGGGGCGTGCCGGCCTTGGCACGTCCTTGTCCTTCATGCCGCGCTGGGCAGGGCCCATGCCCACACCTGACGCATCTGTTCGCGCATCTGGATGGCCGCGCGCGCACGATGGCTCAGGCTGTTCTTGGCCTCGTGGCCCAACTCCGCCACGGTGGCCTTCGACTCGGGGATCCACATCACGGGGTCATAGCCGAAGCCGCCTTGCCCGCGCGGCGCATTCAGGATCTCACCTTCCCAACGGCCTTGGGCCACCAAGGGCTCGGGATCGTCTGCGCTGCGCAAGGCCACCAGGGTGCACACGAAGCGCGCACGCCGACCCATTGGGTTCTGCGCGGCCGGAATCGATCCCAATTCCCGGAGCAGCCGCGCGGTGTTGGCCGCATCCTGCCGCCGGCGCAAGGCCTCCCGTTCTTCGCCGGCCCGTGGAGGCAGAGCGCCCGCGTAGGTGGACGACTGCACACCGGGTGCACCCATCAGCGCGGGCACGGCCAGGCCGGAATCATCAGCCAAGGCCGGCAGGCCGCTGGCGGCACTGGCCTGTCGGGCTTTGTGCAGGGCGTTCTCAATGAAGGTGTGAAAAGGCTCCTCGGGCTCGGCCAAGCCCAGGCCCAGTGGGCTCAGGAGCTGCATCTCACGCGCGCCCGCGTCGAACAAGGCCTGCAGCTCCCGCAACTTGCCGGCGTTGTGCGAAGCCAGGACCAGGCGGTGTGTCATGAACCCAGCGCGCCGCGCTGCGCCTGCACCAACTCGGCAATGCCGGCCGAGGCCAGGTCCAACAGTGCATTCATCTCGTCACGGCCGAAGGCCGCGCCCTCGGCCGTGCCCTGCACCTCCACGAAGTGCCCACTGCCCGTCATCACCACGTTCATGTCGGTGTCGCACGAAGAGTCTTCTGTGTATTCGAGGTCCAGCAGGGGTACGCCCCGCACGATGCCCACCGACACCGCGGCCACGTGGTCGCGGATCGGGCTGGTGCTGAGCACTCCGCGGGCGATCAGGCCGGCCACGGCGTCCTGGGCCGCCACGAAGGCGCCGGTGATGGCCGCCGTGCGCGTACCGCCATCGGCCTGCAGCACGTCGCAGTCCAGGGTGATGGTGCGCTCACCCAAGGCCTCCAGGTCGAACACAGCACGCAGCGATCGGCCGATCAAGCGCTGAATTTCCTGGGTACGCCCAGTTTGCTTGCCGCGTGCAGCCTCGCGGTCGCTGCGGGTGTGGGTGGCGCGGGGCAGCATGCCGTACTCAGCCGTGACCCAGCCCTCGCCGCTGCCGCGCTTGTGCGGCGGCACCCGCTCTTCCACCGATGCGGTGCACAGCACACGCGTGTGGCCGAAGCTCACGAGCACCGATCCCTCGGCGTGTCGGGTGTACTGCCGGGTAAAGCTCACCGGACGCAAGGCCTGCGCAGGTCGCCCATCGGCGCGCACGAAAGACGAGGAAACGGGCGGATGGGAAGGGGCGGTCATGGAAGGACTCGGTCGTGGGTGTTGGTGGTGCGCAGACCGGTTGAGGCCGCGCGGCAAGGGCGCCGGCTTGGCCTTTGCCATAATCGATTTTTGTCTGCGGTGCGCCCGCCAAATGGCGTCGCGCCTTTGCCATGCCAGTCTATAGCATGACCGGTTACGCCAGCATCACGCGCGAGCGTGGTCTGGCGGTCGAATGCCGCTCCGTCAACGGTCGATTTCTGGACCTCACGCTCAAGCTGCCCGAGGAACTGCGCAGCTTCGAGCCGGCGCTGCGCGACTTGGTGTCATCGCGCATCAAACGCGGCAAGCTTGAGTTGAGGATGTCCCTGGCGGCAGACGAGGGCCAGCTTCCCCAGGCACCTTCGCCGGATGCGCTGCACCACCTGCAGCAGTGGCAATCCCAGGTGCGGCAGGCCCTTCCCGAGGCGCGCGCGCTGAGCGTGGCCGAGGCCTTGCAACTGGCCCGTGGCCTTGCCCCCAGCCCAGTGGCCGACGCCCAGGATCAGGTGATGCCGGCCGCTCAGGCATGCATCGAGGCCCTGGCTGAGGCCCGTGCGCGCGAAGGCCAGCGCCTGGTGGAAATCCTGCTGGAGCGAGTCGCCCTGATCGAATCCCTGGCCCATCGCGCGCAACCCCTGGTGCCGGCCGTGGTGCAGCGACAGCAGGCACGGTTTCTCGAACGATGGAACGATGCCCTGAAGGCCACCGACGCCGGCGGGTCAGCCGGCAGCTTCAGCCCACAAGCGCTGCAGGAGCGTGCACTGGGCGAGGCTGCGACCTTTGCCCTGCGCATCGACGTGGCCGAGGAGTTGTCGCGACTTCAGGCCCACCTGCAGGAAATCCGCCGACTGCTGGCGCACGGGGGTGAACTCGGCAAGCGGCTGGACTTCCTCATCCAGGAACTGCACCGGGAAGCCAACACCCTGGGATCGAAGTCCGCCGCCTTGGAGCTCACTGGCATCTCCGTGGACATGAAGGTGGCCATTGAGCAGATGCGCGAGCAGGTGCAAAACATCGAATGAACACCGTCCACCATCCCCACCCTGGCTGCCTTTTTGTGGTGGCCGCCCCCTCCGGCGCCGGCAAGAGCAGTCAGGTCAAGGCGCTGCTGGGGTCCGATGGCCAACTGGCCGTGTCGGTCTCCCACACCACCCGGGCGCCCCGCGGCCAGGAACAACACGGTCGCGAATACTGGTTCGTCGACGACGCCACCTTCGACGCCATGGTGGCCGCGGGCGACTTCTTCGAGTGGGCGCAGGTGCATGACAACCGCTACGGCACGTCGCGCCGTGCGGTGCTGCAAGAGCTCGAGCGTGGCCAGGACGTGGTGCTGGAAATCGACTGGCAAGGCGCACTCAACATCAAGCGCCTGTTTCCCGATGCGGTGCTGATCTTCATCCTGCCGCCGAGTTGGGAAGAACTGGAACGGCGCCTGGTAGGCCGGGGAGAAGATGCGCCTGAGGTGATCGAGCGGCGCCTGAGCAACGCCCGGCTCGAGGTGTCCAAGGCGCGCGAATTCGACTTCGTTATAATCAACGGTTGCTTCGAAGACGCCCAAGCTGAGCTGTGCACCGTGGTTCAGGCGCAGCGGCTTCGTTACTCGGCCCAATGCCGTCGGCGTCCTGAAGTCTTCAGCGCGCTCGGCCTTTAGGCCTGCTGCCCTACTCCAGCCTCGCGCAGCCCGCGTGGGGCGCCAACTTCCTACGGAACCTGAACATGGCCCGCATCACTGTCGAAGATTGCCTGGAAAAGATCCCCAATCGCTTCCAGTTGGTGCTGGCGGCCACCTACCGCGCCCGCATGCTCAGCCAGGGCCATGCCCCCAAGATCGACAGCCGCAACAAGCCCGGCGTCACCGCGCTGCGCGAGATTGCCTCCGGTCAGGTCGGCGTGGAGATGCTGCGCAAGGTTCCGGTTTGATCCCGGCCTGACGCCGCCCCGCCCCCGGCCTGTTAAATTCAGGCCATGGGTTTGAGATCACTCGCTGCCGACCTGTTGCCGACGGCCCTCCAAGGGGGCTTGAGGCTCGCACGCGCATCGAACCACCAACCCCCGCCCGAGGTGGCGTCCTTCGCGGTGCTGCAGGACCTGCTGGGCTACCTGCCCAAGGGTGACCTCAAGCTCGTCCGCGAGGCCTTCAAGTTTGCCGACGAGGCCCACCTTGGGCAGTTCCGCGCCAGCGGCGAGCCCTACATCACCCACCCCATCGCCGTGGCCGGCCTTTGTGCCGGTTGGCGCCTGGATGCGCAAGCCATCATGGCTGCGCTCATGCACGACGCGATGGAGGACTGCGGCGTCACCAAGCCCGAACTGATCGAGCGCTTCGGTGCGCCCACGGCCGAACTCGTGGACGGCCTGACCAAGCTCGACAAGCTCAAGTTCAGCACCCGCGAAGAATCCCAGGCCGAAAGCTTTCGGAAGATGCTGCTGGCCATGACACGCGATGTGCGGGTGATCCTGGTGAAGCTGGCCGACCGGCTGCACAACATGCGCACGATGTCGGCCATGGTGGCGGCCAAGCGTGGGCGCATCGCACAGGAAACACTGGACATCTACGCGCCCATCGCGCACCGCCTGGGTCTGAACCAGGTCTACCGCGAACTGCAGGAACACAGCTTCGCCTACCTGTACCCCTGGCGATATGCCGCAGTCAACAAGGCGGTACAGCGCTCACGCGGTTGGCGGCGCGACATCGTCGAGCGGGTGGAGCGCGAAGTGCACGAGGCCTTCAACCAATCCCGCATGAAGGTGGGTATCAGCGGCCGCGAGAAGACCGCCTACTCGATCTACCGCAAGATGCGCGAGAAGCACACGAGCTTCGCGCAGGTCAACGACCTGTTCGGCTTCCGTGTGGTGGTGCCGCAGATCACCGACTGCTACACCGCGCTGGGCGTGCTGCACCAGCTCTACAAGCCCGTACCCGGCCGTTTCAAAGACTACATCGCCATCCCCAAGGCCAACGGCTACCAGAGCCTGCACACCACGCTCGTGAGTCCCTTGGGCACGGCCGTGGAGTTCCAGATTCGCACCGAGGCGATGGACGCCGTGGCCGAAAGCGGCATCGCCGCGCACTGGATGTACAAGGGCAAGGAAAACGCCAGCGATGCGCAGCAGCTCGGTGCGATGTGGCTCAAGTCGCTCATCGACATCCAGGACGAAACGCGCGACCCGGCGGAGTTCCTGGAGCACGTGAAGATCGACCTGGCACCCGATTCGGTCTATGTGTTCACGCCCAAGAGCCGGATTCTGGCCCTGCCGCGCGGGGCCACGCCCGTGGACTTCGCCTACGCCATCCACTCCGACGTGGGTGACCATTGCGTAGCCGCACATGTCAACGGAGAAGCCGTGGCCCTGAGCGCCGAACTGCACAGTGGCGATGTGGTGGAGGTCACCACCTCACCGGGGGCCCGACCCAACCCCGCGTGGCTGAACTTCGTGCGCACCGGGCGCGCGCGATCCAAGATCCGGCACTTCCTCAAAACCATGGAGCAGGAAGAGGCCTACCTCATGGGCGAGCGAATGCTGATGCAGGCGCTGCGTGCGGAGGGGCTTACGCTGCCGGACGCCGACAGCGGTGACGCCGCGGCGAATTCAATCTGGGCCCAATTGGTACGCTGGAGCGGCAACCGCAACCGTGGCGAGTTGCTCACCGATATCGGCACGGGCCGCAAGATCGCCACCATCGTGGCCAAACGGCTGGCACGCCTCCTGATTGAAGCCGGGCAACGCCCCGATGCGATCACGCTGTCGATGGGACGCTTTGCCGCCAGCGCCGAGGAGCGCGGCCGTGGCCTGGTGCTGCTGGACGGCAGCGAGGGCGCTTCAGTGAAGTACGCGACGTGCTGCCGCCCGATTCCCGGTGACGCGGTGGTGGGCTACCTGGGACGCGGTGAAGGCCTGACCGTACACACGGCCGAGTGCGGTGTGGCCCGCCGGCTGGGTCAGCGCGACAGTGAACACTGGATGCCGGTGGACTGGGCGGAAGAGCTCACGCGCCCGTTTGAAGCCGCCATCACCGCCGTACTGAGAAACGGCAAGGGGGTGCTGGCGCAGGTGGCGCAAGCGGTGGCGCTGGCCGAGGCCGACATCACCCACATCGACATGGGCGACACCCGCGCCGATGACGTGGTGTCACTGCGCCTGGTGCTCAACCTGCGAGACCGGCAACAGCTGGCCGAGGTGCTACGGCGACTGCGACGCTCACCGCCGGTGATCCGCGTGTCGCGGCTCAAGCACTAGCCCGGTGCGGGGTAGCGCACCTCCAATACCTCCAGCATCTCTCGCCCGCCCGGCGTTTGCAGCAACACCTCGTCGCCCAGGCGCGCCTTGAGCAGCGCCTGCGCGATGGGTGACACCCAGCTCACCTCGCCACGCAGAGGATCCGTCTCGTCCACACCCTTGATCGTCACCGTTCGCCGTTCGCCGCGCGCGTTCTCAACCGTCACCGTGGCGCCGAAGAAGATCTGTTCATTTCCGTGGTGCAGGCTGGGATCGGCCACCACCGCAATGTCCAGCCTCTTGGTCAGGTAGCGGATGCGCCGGTCAATTTCACGCAGGCGCTTCTTGCCGTAGAGGTAGTCGCCGTTCTCGGAACGGTCGCCGTTGGAGGCCGCCCAATGCACGACCTCGACCACCTTGGGCCGCTCCTCGTCCAGCAACTGGAGCAGTTCGGCACGCAGGGTCTCGTGCCCCTTGGGCGTCATGTAGTTGCGCAGTCCGCGCGGCAGGGCAGGCGCGCCGCCATCGTCGTCATCGTCGTCGTCACCGCCGGAGGCGGATTCACGGGTAAAGGCCTTGCTCATGCCGCCCGGATTCAGTCCACGGCCGGCAGGGCCGATCGCCGCCAGACATAGCTCAGCCCCACGCCTGCGCTCACACCCGTGGTCTGCCGCACCAGTGGGCTGGCCTCATTGGCTGCGCCGCTCACGCTGTCCAGGCGCGCATAGGTGAAGGCGTTCCAGTCGGGTGCCACGCGCCAGGCCACGGCCCCGGCCATCCGCACGGTCAACAGGCCGGCGCGAGCGGAGTAGGCAGGGCGGTTGGGTGTGGCCTGCGAAGCATCCACACCGTAGAAGGTTTGTGCGAGTTGCCGATCGGCCACGACCACACTCAAACCGGTGTTGAGAAAGAAGCCGCGGCCCAGCGGCCCCTGCCACTTCAGTTCTGGCTCGAAGGTGGTGCCCTTGCGCTGCAGCGAGTCGGTGAGGCTGTGTACGCTGCGCAGGGGCAGGTCCAGGCGCCAGGTGGAGCCATCTTCCTGGCGAAGAAGCGTCCAGCGCAAGCGTGGGCCCAACTCGACCATGGTCCCCAGGTCGGCCATGCCGCGCCGCGCCTCGATCTGCCGCGAACTGGAGCCCAGGGCCGCCGAGGCACCCAAGTCGAGCTCAAAGGCATCGGCCTTGAACGCGCGCAGCCCGGCGCTGCCACGGTCGGCGCGCAGGACTTCGCCGCGATACACGACATAGGGCAGCAACAAGGTGCGCTGCACCTGTTGGTCGGAACCGGGGTAGGCCTGCTGCGACACGAGAAGACCCAAGCCGCCGGCCTCCCAGCGCGGGAAGGCCGGTGCACCTTGTGCAAAGGCTTGGTGCACCGGCACGGTGGCCAGCAGCGCAGCCAGCCCCAGGGCGACGCCAGGCATCGCCCGGGTACCTGCCCGGGTGCTTGTTGGCCGTGCGGGGGTTCGCCGGGCTGGGCAAAGGGGTATGGGGTGTGAGGTGTCCATACCTGGATTGTGATGCGGATCCCTTGCGGGTGGTCAGACGATTGCCCGCACAATCCGGGCTCATCATGAATGCCGATGTGCTGATCGTCGAGGACGAACCCGCCATTGCCGAGTTGCTGGCCATCAACCTGCGGCACGCCGGCATGAAGGTGCGCCATGCGGCCGATGCCGCACAGGCCCGAAGCGCGGTGTCCGAGCGCCTTCCCGACCTGGTGCTGTTGGACTGGATGCTGCCGGGCGAATCGGGTTTGCAGCTGGCACGGTACTGGCGTACATCAGAACGCACCCGGGAACTGCCCATCATCATGTTGACGGCTCGAACCCAGGAAGACGATCGGGTGGCGGGGCTGGATGCCGGCGCAGACGACTACCTGGTCAAGCCCTTTTCCACCAAGGAACTGATGGCCCGCGTGCGGGCGGTGCTGCGGCGCCGCGCCCCGCAGCGCACCGATGACATCCTCAGGGTGGCTGGCATCGAAATCCTGCCGGACGCGCGACAGGTCGTGGCCGGTGGCCAGGTGGTGGAGCTGAGCCCCAAGGAGTTTCGTCTTCTGCACTTCCTGATGGCCCACCCCGACCGGGTGCACAGCCGCAGTCAACTTCTGAATCGGGTGTGGGGCGACCACGTCTTCATCGACGACCGTACGGTGGACGTGCACATCAAGCGCCTTCGGCAGGCGCTGCGCGACGTCGGCGCCGACGCACAATTGGTCACCGTCAGGGGCATGGGCTACCGCTTCAACAGCCAGACCTGAACGGCCACCAGCACGACCGAGGTCAAGGCCATGACGGCCAAAAGCCAGGACGGCGCCACGGGTTCGAGCTGCAGCAGCCGGCCCAAGGCAGGCCAGGCCAGGCCCACTGCCCACCCGGCCAAGGCGACCGCTGCGGCCACACCGAATATCTTGGCCGCGCTGCCACCCCGCAGGCGCAGCCACCCACCGCCGCCCAGTTGCAGCGCCACCAGGGTCAGATTGCCTGCCAACAGCCCCGACATCACCCAGGTGCGCTGCTGCTCGATCGACCCATTGGGCTGGAGCGTGCGAACCACCCACCACACGCACACCAAGGTGATCAGCAGGGCGAGGCCCAAGGCCACGCAGCGTGCGAGCGCCTGATGGTCCAGCAGCCCTTCGCCCGCCACACGCGGCGGGCGACGCATCACGTTGGATGCCGGCGGCGCGGCCTCAAAGGCCAAGCTGCACATCGGGTCAATCAGCATCTCCGTCAACACCACATGGGCCGGCGTCATCAGCGGAGGCCAGCCCCACACCATGGGCATCACGGCAAGTCCAACCAAGGGCACATGGATCGACACGATGTAGCCCGACACCTGGCGAAGGTTGTCGAAGACCGTGCGGCCTTGCTCGATGGCCGCCACCAGGTGACTGAAATCTTCGCGCATGAGCACGAGAGCGGAGGCTTCTCGCGCCACATCCGTGCCGCGCCGGCCCATGGCCACGCCGATGTGTGCTGCCTTGAGTGCGGGCGCGTCGTTCACGCCGTCGCCCGTCATGGCCACGACATGCCCGGCAGCCTGCGCCCGCTGCACCAAGAGAAGCTTGGTCAAGGGCGAGATACGGGCGAACACTCGAATACGCTGTACCGCCTCCCGTTGCTGCGCAGGGTCCAAGGCCTCGAAGGCCGGGCCCTCCATCACGCCCGCCTGGGTGTCGATGCCCGCCTGACGCGCGATGCTCAGCGCCGTCTGGGCATGGTCGCCGGTGATCAGGCAAACGGCGATACCGGCTTCTGTGGCGCGCTGCACCGCCTGCGGCACCGTCGGCCTCAAGGGGTCTTCAAAGGCCAAGAGGCCCATCCATTGCCAGGGCAGATCGGGTGGCTCAGCGCCGGCCCCGGCGGCCGTGCCGGTGGCTTCAGCCTGGGTCGGGCTCCAACGGAGCTGCGCCACGGCCAACACTCGCAAGCCCTGAGCGGCGAGTTCGGATGCCCGTTGCAGCGGATCCCGCAAGGCCTTCTCTCCCCCCTGACAGCGCAATGCCAGGAACTCCGGTGCGCCCTTGGCCACAAGCCAGCCACTTCCGTCATCGCATTGCCACCACCGCATGGTCATCGGCCGGCCGGCCTGAACCGGCCAGTCACGGATCAGGTGCAGGGCGGTCGCACTGGCGCTGGCCTGGTCGTGCTCGACCGCTTCAGCCAGGGCGCGGTCGATCGGGTCCACCGCCGTGCGCCGACTGGCCAACATCGCCGCTTCCAGAAGCCGGGCGCGTGCGACCGTGGGTGCTGTGGGTGCTGTGGGGTTGTCGGGCTCATGCTGGTGTGCCGAATCGATAGGCCAAGCGGTCACCAGGCGCAAGCGGTTCTCGGTCAGAGTGCCTGTTTTGTCGACGCACAGCAGTGTGGTGGTCCCCAGGGCCTCGATGGCCGCCGGCCTTCGTGCCAGGACATGAAGCCGCGACAGTCGCCATGCCCCCATCGACATGAAGACTGCCAGCGCCATCGGAAACTCCTCGGGCAGCATGCCCATGCCCAAGGACAGGGCCGACAGCACGCCACCGACCCAATCGTGCTGGCGCATGCCCCACCACAGCACCACCAGCAGCATGGCAGCCGCTGCCAGCGCCCCGAAGGTTCGCACCAGCGTTCGCACCTGCTGCTCCAGGGGCGTGGGCAATGGCTTGATGTCGGACAGGGCCTGACCGATACCGCCCATGCGCGTGTTCACGCCGATGGCCACCACCTCCGCCACGCCGTGGCCCGACACCACCAATGTGCCGGCCCACACCCTGTCAGCGCTGAGCACCGTGCTGGGCCGTGGCGCGTCCTGCGGCGGATCAGGTGGTGCAGACCATTTGTCCACCGGCCACGATTCACCCGTCAACAGGGCTTCGTCCACCCGCAGGCCGGTGGCCCTGCGTACGACAGCATCGGCGGCCACACGGTCGCCCTCGCTGAGCATCACCCAATCGCCGCACACCACCTCGCTGGCGCGGCACTGGCCCCATTGGCCATCACGGTGCACCCGCACCATCGGCACAGCCATGTCGCGCAGCGCCCGCAAGGCATGCTCCCGCCGGCGGCCCTGCACCACCACCAAGGCCACCGTGAGCAGGGCAAATCCGCTGAGCAACAAGCCCTCGCCCCAATCACCCAGCACGAGGTACAGGCCTGCCGATGCCAGCAGCAGCACGAACATCGGCTCGGTGAGCACTTCCTTCAGGGTGTGCCACCACCCGTGGCGCTCTGCGTCGGGCAAGGCGTTGGGGCCGTGCGCACCCAGGCGGCGGCTGGCTTCGGCGCTGCTCAGGCCACCCAAGGCTTCGTCATGCATCGCACCAAGCGTGCACCGGCGAATCGATGAAGACCTTGCGTTGGCGCATGCAGGCGGCGTGCTCCACTAAACTGTCTCTCGCCCAGTCGCCTCACAGGCTAGGTAGGCCTACGCGCAAGACCCCGGAGACATCACGATGAGCACGACCCTCGAGGCCCAGTTCAAGCAGGCCGCCGCCGATGCACAGCAACTCACCGAGCGGCCCAGCACCGCAGACCTGCTGAAGCTGTACTCGCTTTACAAGCAGGCCACCGAGGGCGATGTCCAAGGTGAGCGTCCGGGCATGATGGACATCAAGGCCCGCGCCAAGTACGACGCCTGGGCCGCTATCGCTGGCATGCCCGCCGAGGAGGCGATGCAGGACTATGTCGATCTGGTTGAGTCACTGCAATAGACAGGCGCACGACAACTGACCACCACGAGCGACTGGACCGGTAGGAACCATGACCACGAAACCGTCATCGCGGCACCTGCAGACCCAGGTGGCCATCATCGGGGCCGGTCCCTCGGGCCTGCTCTTGGGCGCCCTGCTGGCCAAGGCCGGGGTCGACGCCGTGATCATCGAGCAGAGAAGCCCCGATTACGTGCTCGGCCGGATCCGTGCCGGCGTGTTGGAAAGCGGCACCGTGGGCCTGCTGGAACGTGCCGGCGTGGCTGCACGCCTGCATCGGGAGGGACTGCCTCACGACGGGTTCGACCTGTGCTTCGGGGGTGCACGCCACCGCATCGACCTGCAGCGCCTGACCGGCGGCAAGAAGGTGGTGGTCTACGGGCAAACCGAGGTGACGCGCGACCTGATGGACGACCGACGGGCCCAAGGCCTGACCACGGTCTATGAGGCCCAAGACGTCGCCATTCACGACTTCGATGGCACGAACCCGCGCGTGACGTTTTCCGTCGAAGGCCAGGCGTATGAGGTGCGCTGCCGCTTCATCGCGGGATGCGATGGCTTTCATGGCGTGTGCCGGGCCAGTGTTCCGCCGCAGGCCATCACGCAGTACGAGCGGGTTTATCCCTTCGGCTGGCTTGGTGTACTGTCGCGCACGCCGCCGGTGTCCGAAGAGCTCATCTACTCGAACCACGAGCGGGGATTCGCCTTGTGCAGCATGCGCTCGCACAAGCTGTCTCGCTACTACGTGCAGTGCAGCCTGCAAGATCGGGTGGAAAACTGGAGCGACGAGGCCTTCTGGGACGAGTTGCGCGAGCGGCTGGATCCGGCAGCAGCGCAAAGCCTGGTGACCGGTCCTTCGATCGAGAAGAGCATCGCGCCCTTGCGCAGCTTCGTCGCCGAGCCCATGCGTTTTGGCTCGCTGTTCCTGGCGGGCGACGCCGCGCACATCGTGCCGCCCACGGGGGCCAAGGGCCTGAATCTGGCGGCCAGCGATGTGCACTACCTGAGCACGGCGCTGATCGAGCACTTCACCGAACGAAGCGATGCCGGGGTCGACACCTACTCCCAGCGGTGCCTGTCGCGCGTGTGGAAGGCCTCTCGCTTTTCATGGTGGTTCACATCCTTGATGCATCGGTTTCCGAATGCCGAGACCAGCGGTGGCCCCATGGGCTATCGTCTGCAACAGGCTGAGCTGGAGTACTTGGTCAACTCCGAAGCCGCCATGACCACGATGGCAGAGAACTACGTGGGCTTGCCCTTCTGAGGCAAGTACCCGAAAGCGCCCCTCAACCAAGACTTGGAGCCCACATGACGCAACAAGCCACGCCCGAGACCCGCCTTGGCCAATGGGGCCCCTTCGTACAGCGCCGCACCGAATTGCATCCGCCCGCACTGTCCCCGGCTTACAAGACCAGTGTGCTGCGCTCCCCCAAGCAGGCGCTGATCTCCATCAAGCAGACGCTCACCGAGCGCACCGGGCCGCTGTTCTCGCCGCAGGAATTGGGCGCGAACGACCACGACTTGATCCTGAATTTCGCCAAGGAAGGCCTTCCGGTGGGTGAGCGCATCGTGGTGCACGGCTACGTGCGCGACGAGTTCGGACAACCCGTGCGCAACGCGCTGGTGGAGGTGTGGCAGGCCAATGCCAGCGGCCGCTACCGCCACAAGAAGGACCAGTACATCGGCGCCCTGGACCCCAACTTCGGCGGTTGTGGCCGCATGTTGACCGATGAGAACGGGCACTACCGCTACCGCACCATCAAGCCCGGCCCCTACCCCTGGCGAAACCGGATCAACGACTGGCGCCCCTCGCACATCCACTATTCGCTTCAGGGCGACGGCTGGGCGCAGCGACTGATCACACAGATGTACTTCGAGGGCGATACGCTGATCTCGGGCTGTCCGATCCTGCAGGGCATTCCCGACGAGGAGCAGGTTCGTGGCCTGATCGCCCTGGAGGACCGGGCCAACTTCGTGGAGTTGGATGCGCGCTGCTACCGATTCGACATCGTGCTGCGCGGGCGACGCCAGACCTGGTTCGAAGGCCGCTGACCTGATCCCACCCAACGCTTGCGCTTGCACCGAATTCCAAACCACGGAGCCACCCATGACGCCATCCACACGGGCAATTACGCGCCTGAAGGAAACCGCCTCGCAGACCGGCGGTCCTTTTGTGCACATCGGCTTGGCACCGCAGCAGGCGGGCTTCGATATCTTTGAGCGAACCTATGGGCACGAGCTGGCCGCGCCGGGTTCAGCCGGCCACATCGTGGTCGAAGGCGTGGTGTACGACGGTTCAGGCACACCGATTCGAGACCTGCTGATCGAACTGTGGCAGGCAGACGCCCAGGGGCACTATGCGCATCCGGCCGACCCAAAGCCCTCGGCCTTTCGGGGCTGGGGCCGCACGGGCGCCGACTTCGACTCCGGTGTGTGGCGCTTCGACACCATCAAGCCTGGCGCCGTGGTTGAGCCCAGTGGTGCAACTCAGGCGCCCCACCTGTCGCTGATCCTCTTCGCCCGAGGCATCAACCTGGGGCTGCACACGCGGATGTACTTCGATGACGAGGCGGCGGCCAACGCCCGCGATCCCGTGCTCAACGGCATCGAATGGGAAGTGCGACGCCGCACCCTGGTGGCACGCCGTACCGAGCGCGACGGGCAGGTGGTCTACCGCTTCGACATCCACCTGCAGCACGCCGACCCGGCACGCGAGACGGTGTTCTTCGACATCTGAGGCCCACCGTTCGAGAGCGGGTGCATGGCCTTCAGAAAAAGGCCATGGTGCGCACCTCGATGCTCTCGCGCTTGGGTGCATCGGCCGGGGTCGTAGGGTCTTCGAATGCCGAATGGCCCATGAAGCGGCAGCGCCCGTCGGTGCTACTGTCGTACGTCTTGAGCATCAGTGCCTGATGGGCCTCCATCTGCGGGAAGTACACCCAGCGGTGGCCGGGGGCGTGGCGCATGACGTAGATCTCACC
>JBEAWD010000245.1:0-2719 GCA_041160585.1 Pseudomonadota bacterium
GCGAACACGGTCATGATCGCCGTGGTCTGCAGGATGGCGTAGGGCGCGTTGATGTGCACGTTGCCGCGGGCGCCGATCTGGATCTGGTCCACCGTGGTGGCGCCGAAGGCCAGCAGGAAGAACAGGGCGAAGCCCACCCAGAGTACGGGGCTGCGCAGTTGCAGCCGCCACTCGAAGGCGGCGATGGGCAGTAAGAGGGAAGGTCGCTTCATGACGATGATTTCCCGCTCACGCGGCCGATGCTGTCGATGGGGCTTGGGACTGCCCATCAGCCTGACCGCTGACCATGGCGGAGGCGCTGCGCAGCCGATGCAGCGTGGCGAAGTAGACATCCTCCAGGCTGGTCTCGAGCGGCGCGAAGGCGGGGCTCGGCGGCACACCCGGCTCTTCGGACAAGACGCGGATCACGGTCTGCCCCGCCCGCAGCCTTGTGGCGATGACGGCGAAACGCTGGCGTGCGCCTTCAAGGTCAGACTTGTCGATGCAGGTTTGCCACACACGCCCTTGCAGGGCGGTGATCAATTCCCCGGGAGTGCCGGATTCCACGATTCGGCCGCCCACCAGGATGGCCGCTCGCGGGCACAGGTCGGTCACGTCGTCCACGATGTGCGTGGACAGGATGACCACCACCTGCTCGCCGATTTCCGAGAGCAGGTTGTTGAAGCGGTTGCGCTCCTCGGGGTCGAGCCCTGCGGTGGGCTCGTCGACGATGATCAGGCGGGGATTGCCGATGAGCGCCTGCGCGATACCAAAGCGTTGACGCATGCCGCCCGAATAGCCAGCCACCGCCTTCTTGCGCACGGCCCACAGATTGACCTGGTTCAAGAGGGTTTCGACCGTGTCTCGCCGTTCACCCCGCGAGCTGATGCCTTTGAGCACGGCCAGGTGGTCCAGCAAATCTTCGGCTGAGACGCGGGGGTAGACGCCGAAGTCCTGCGGCAAATAGCCCAGGGTGGCGCGCAGGGCCTCGGGTTGGGCCAGCACGTCCAACTCGCCAAAGCGGATGCTGCCCGAAGAGGGAACCTGCAGCGTGGCCAGGCAGCGCATCAGGCTGCTCTTGCCGGCGCCATTGGGGCCCAGCAGACCGAACATCCCGGCCGGGATTTCGAGGTTCACATCGTCCAGGGCACGGGTGCCGTTGGGGTAGGTGTGGGTGAGCTTGCTGATCTTTAGCATCGGGCGTTCCTTCTGCCGTTTCGGCTGGGTACACCGCCAGTGTGGATGCCAGACGAAACCGGATCAAGTCCCGGGCGATCAACCGCTGTTTTGGGAGACGAACGGTGGTTTGAGGCGATGGTTCGATATTCCGCCTTGCCGCCACCTCCAATGGGGCCTCAGTTTTGAGGCTCAGAGGTGTCTATAAAACCTGGGGCTATTCAATGAAGGGTTTTTCACCTAACGAAAACTCGACAACAGAATGCTGGTCTCGGTGGTCGCGATACCTTTTATGAGGCGGATGCGCTCGAGCACTTGGGATAGATCCTCCATGGAATCTGCTCGAAGTTCTGCAAGGAGGTCCCAGCGACCGTTGGTGTCGTGCAGCGCGGTTACTCCGGGTTCGCCAAGAATGCTCGCGATTACGGCGCGGGTCTGATTGCCTTCAACAAGGATGCCCGTCCACGCTCGAATCGCGCGGGAATCTGCATCGGGGCGCAGTTGAACCGAGTAGCTTAGGATGATGGAGCCGTCCTCTAGCTTGCGTAATCGGTTGGAGACGGTGCCGCGGGAAACGCCCAGCCGCTTGGCCAACGCGGCCACCGACATCCGCGCGTCACGCCGCAGCAGGGAGATCAGCGCGTGATCCACGTCATCAAGTTGAGGCCGTGGGTTAGCCATTGCATCCCTGTCGCATCAAAGTGCTCTTGCCGAACAGGCTTTCTACCAAGTCCACTGTCAGCACCGCCGTCTTGTTGCGCACATCCAGCGCAGGGTTGAGCTCCATGATGTCCAGGCTGGCCAGGCGGCCGGTGTCGGCAATCATCTCCATGCACAGCTGCGCCTCGCGATACGTGGGCCCACCGGGGATGGTGGTGCCCACGCCCGGGGCAATGTCCGGGTCGAGGAAGTCAACATCGAAGCTCACGTGCAGGTGGGTGTGCTCGTCCATGGTGGCCAGGGCCAGCTCCATCGCATGGCGCATGCCCATCTCGTCGATGTAGCGCATGTCGAAGACCTCCAGGCCCTGCTCGTGCACGAAGCGCTTTTCGCCAGGGTCGACGCTGCGGATGCCGATCTGGCGCACCCACTTGGGCTTGAGCGCCGGGTCCTGCTCGGAGAAACCGCCCAGCCCCACCAGTTCGGCCGGGCCATGCCCGCAAAGCACCGCCACCGGCATGCCGTGCAGGTTGCCGCTGGGGGTCAGCGCGCTCGTGTTGAAGTCGGCGTGCGCATCCAGCCACAGCACGCGCAACTTCTTGCCCAGCTGCCGGCAATGACGGGCCACCGCGCTGATGCTGCCCATGGCCAGGCAATGGTCACCGCCCAGCAGGATGGGCAGTTCCCCCCCTTGCAGCGCCTGGCCCACCGCCGCGTGCACGGCCTCGTTCCAGGCCCGCACCTCGCGCAGGTGACGGTAGCCGCCCTGAGGAGGCAGCCAAGGATTGGCCGGGCCCAGCAGGTTGCCGATGTCGCGCACCGCCAGGCCGTGGGCCTGCAGCGCCGGCTGCAAACCGGCCACCCGCAAGGCCTCGGGGCCCATCGAAGCACCCCGCGCGCCGGC
>JBEAWD010000256.1:0-3098 GCA_041160585.1 Pseudomonadota bacterium
GATGTACACGCCGGCAGCGATGTTCTCGATGCCAGCGTCCAGTACGGCCTCCAACACATAGGTGGCGTCTCCAGGGGAGCCGCCGCCTGGGTTGTCGGGTAGATCGGCCAGGATGAGGGGACCGTCCTCCGAATCTCGATCCCAGGCTTTCGCCTGCCGGATGGCTTCGTCCAGCGGGGTAACAGGGTCGGCCCATCCACCGCGGCCATCGAAAAGCTCGCGCCCCAGGCGCTCGGCGATGTCCGCCCCTAGATCTGCCTTGTCGTTGGTGATGACCAGCACGTGGGTGCCCAGAAGCGGAATGTCAGCACGACGAAATCCGTGAACCACGCTGATGGACAGTACATCTTCGGAGCTGTCTTCGATGGCTCGCATGCGCTGGACGAAGCCCTTCATCGGTTCGCGCAGGGTTTGGTAGACATCCGCCATGCGGCAATTGAAGACCGAGGTGACCGGCTTGACTTCGCCACGCGCTACCCGCAGCAGAAGGTCCATCAGTTCGCGCGAGCGCTCCGCGATGTCGATATGCGGATTCTCTCTGTAGCACATCAACAGCGCCTCTCGCCACATCACATCCGAGAGGTGCGAGTGTGGGTCCAGCACACAGCCGATCACCACTCGGGGGCCGACGATCGATCTGATCCGCGCAATGATGTCGCCTTCGCAGTCGTCATATCCCTGCGCGACCATCCCGCCATGCATGCTCAAGGCGACGATATCAACCGGGTTTTCGTTGTGGGCCCGTGCCAGTCGGTCCAGCAGTTCATCGCGCAAGGTCTCGTAGGCTTCACGGCTGACTGCGGCCCCGGGATGAGCAGCAGCGTAGATGCCGCCCACCACGTCGAGTCCCAGCGATCGCGCATAGCGAGCCATTTTCTGACCATACTGAGGGTCGAAGATCTGCTCTCCCCTGAGAACCTCGCTTCCTTCGAATTCAGCGAGCCCGATCGGGATGGGTGAGAACGTGTTGGTCTCGGTTTCGATGCCCCCAAAATAAACCCTCACCGGTCGCACTCCTAGGTTGTGTATTCGCCGCCGTCGGAATTCCATCCGGGCGTGAGCGAAAACCGGGGGGCCGAGGAGGGTTGTGGAACCCCGTGGCGATGGACCACCGTTCCTCTCGCGACGTGGTGCGGGTGACCGGCCACCTCATCCAGATCAAGTACGGGGCTCACGCAGGCATCCAAGACGTCGAAGGTCGCGCACCACTCATCCCGGGCGCGCTGCGCTACGGCATGGCGGATCAGATTCCGTTGCTCAGGCCACCGAGCAGGGTCGTCCAGATCCTGCAGTTCCTCTGCCTTCTCCAAACCGAGTCCACTTAGGAATCGAGCTCTGAAGACGGGTTCGACCGCACCCACGGCGATCCACTGGCCGTCCGAGCATCGGTAGCAGCCGTACCAGGGGGCGCCACCGTCCAGCCAATTGCGTCCTCGCGGTCCAGTCCATTGGCCTCGTGCCTTCATCCATTGGAAGATGCCCATCAGCGTGACGCAACCATCGCTCATGGCAGCATCCACCACCTGGCCTTGCCCCGAAGAGCGCGCGTGGTGCAGAGCGGCCATCACGCCGAATAGGAGCATCATCGCACCGCCGCCGAAGTCTGCGACCAGATTCAGTGGCGGGACAGGGTCCCCATCGGCCGGCCCTATGGATGCAAGGGCCCCAGAGAGGGCCAGAAAGTTGATGTCATGGCCGGCCGCTTGTGCCAGGGGCCCCGACTGTCCCCACCCGGTCATCCGTCCAATGACGATCGCTGGGTTGCTGGACAGCAGCACCTGCGGACCCAGGCCCAGGCGCTCGAGGACACCAGGTCGGAATCCTTCGATCAGGAGATCGCTCTGTGTGGACAGGTCCAGAATGTGCTCTCGCCCCTCTGCGGTCTTCAGGTCGACTTCCAGCGCCCGCCGGTTGCGTGTCAGGGGGTCGCCGGGGTCGATGACCTCACCAGGCCGGTTGATGCGCACGACATCAGCCCCCGCATCGGCCAACAGTGTGGCTGCAAACGGAACTGGCCCGATTCCGCCGAGTTGGATTACCCGCAACCCATGCAGCGGACCGGTTGCCATGGTCTCAGGCTGCCTTTCGATACAGGGTGACTACGCAGGCGCCGCCCAATCCTAGGTTGTGTTGAAGCGCGATTTTGGCGTTCTCCACCTGTCTGGCTTCGGCCTGCCCGCGAAGTTGCCACGTCAACTCCGCGCACTGCGCCAGTCCTGTGGCGCCCAGCGGATGCCCCTTTGAAAGTAAGCCTCCCGAGGGGTTGGTCACGACCCGTCCTCCGTAGGTGTTGTCGCCGTCCATCACGAACTTTTCGCCGCCGCCTTCCGGAGCAAGCCCGATGGCTTCATAAGTCAGCAGCTCATTGGTAGTGAAGCAGTCGTGCAACTCGCAGACCTGAACCTCATCAGGCCCGATGCCCGCCTGCTCATAGACCTGATTGGCTGCGTTGCGCGCCATCTCGAAACCGACGATACGCATCATGCTGCCACCTTCCAGGGTGGCCTGCGGATCGGTCGTCATGGATTGACCCACGATCTCCACGCACTGGGAGGTCAGGCCCTTGCGCCGAGCATAGGCCTCGCTGACGATCACGGCCGCAGCAGCTCCGCAGGTGGGCGGGCAGCACTGTAGACGGGTTAAGGGACCGTAGATGCCCTTGGCGGCCATCACCTCATCCAGCGAAACCTTCTCACGGAATATGGCCAACGGATTCCGAGCTGCATGCTCTCGAGCCTTGACGGAAATCCTCGCGAACGTCTCTGCCTGGGTTCCATACTTTTGCTGATGTTCCTCTCCGGCACCCCCAAAGAGCATCGCGGCCATCGGCACGTCGTCTCGCCACGCAGCAGATTGCCGCGCGACTGCAAGTTGCCGTCCCATGATGCTGGGCCTGTCGGTCGCGGTGACACCCAAGGCGCCCGGGTTCATTTGCTCAAATCCCAATGCCAAGGCAACCTCGACGGCGCCGCTCTGCACCGCCTGGCGAGCCAGGAACAACGCAGTCGAGCCGGTCGCGCAGGCATTGTTGACGTTGACGATTGGGATGCCCGTAAGGCCCACGCCGTATAGGGCCTGCTGCCCGCTTGTGCTGTCGC
>JBEAWD010000072.1:0-4275 GCA_041160585.1 Pseudomonadota bacterium
TCATGACCGGCGCCGTGCCGGTGTTCCTCACGCCCACGCGCAACCACTACGGCATCATCGGCCCCATTCCCGAGAGCGAATTCGAGCCCGAGACCATCCGCCGCAAGATCGCCAGCAACCCGCTGTTGAAGGGCGTGGATGCGGCGACGGTCAAGCCCCGCATCCTCACGCTCACGCAGAGCACCTATGACGGCGTGCTCTACAACACCGAGACCATCAAGGCCAAGCTCGATGGCTGGATCGATACGCTGCACTTCGACGAGGCCTGGCTACCGCACGCGGCCTTCCATCCTTTCTACGGGCCTTACCATGCGATGGGCAAGCGCCGTGAGCGGCCCAAGACCTCGATGGTGTATGCCACGCAGTCCACGCACAAACTGCTGGCAGGCCTGTCCCAGGCCTCGCAGGTTTTGGTCCAGGATTCGCAAAGCGTCAAGCTGGACCGGCACCTCTTCAACGAGGCCTATTTGATGCACACCTCGACCTCGCCGCAATACGCGATCATCGCCTCATGCGATGTGGCCGCGGCCATGATGGAGCCTCCGGGCGGAACGGCCCTGGTGGAAGAGAGCATCGCCGAGTCCATGGACTTCCGCCGCGCCATGCGCAAGGTGGATGAGGAGTTCGGCCACGACTGGTGGTTCAAGGTTTGGGGCCCCGAGCACCTGCCCGACGAGGGCGTGGGCCGGGCCGACCGCTGGATGCTGCGGGCCAACGAAGAGTGGCACGGTTTCGGCGACCTGGCCCCGGGCTTCAACATGCTCGACCCGATCAAGTGCACCATCGTCACGCCGGGCATGGACGTCAACGGCAAGTTCGACACCACCGGCATTCCGGCCTCAATCGTCACCAAGTTCCTGGTTGAGCATGGCGTGGTGGTGGAGAAGACGGGCTTGTACTCCTTCTTCATCATGTTCACCATCGGCATCACCAAGGGGCGTTGGAACACGATGCTCACTGCCCTGCAGCAGTTCAAGGACGACTACGACAAGAACGCGCCGCTGTGGCGCATCCTGCCCGAGTTCTGCCAAGCGCATCCCCGCTACGAGCGCATGGGTCTGAAGGACCTGTGCCAGTCGATACACGAGGCCTATGCCGAGTACGACGTGGCCAAGCTGACCACCGAGATGTACCTGTCTGACCTGCAGCCGGCCATGACGCCCAGCGATGCCTACGCCAAGATCGCCCACCGTCAGACCGAGCGGGTGGAGATCGAGCAGCTCGAGGGCCGCATCACGACCTCATTGCTCACGCCCTATCCGCCGGGCATTCCGCTTTTGGTTCCTGGCGAGCGCTTCAACCGCAAGATCGTGGACTACCTGCGCTTCACCCGCGACTTCAACAAGCGCTTTCCAGGCTTTGACACCGATGTGCACGGCTTGGTGGAAGAGCCGCTGGACAACGGCTCGGTGCGCTACTACGTGGACTGCGTGAAGCAGCCCGGCTGAGGCGCCTCACTCGGCGGGCATGCCCGCCATCTTGCTGAAGCCGCCGTCCACATAGGTGATCTCGGCGGTGACGCCGGCGGCCAGATCGGACATCAGGAACGCCGCCACGTTGCCCACATCGTCGATGGTGACGTTTCGGCGAATGGGGGCTGTTTCCTCCACGACGCTCAGGATCTTGCCGAAGCCCTTGATTCCCGAGGCGGCCAGTGTCTTGATGGGGCCGGCCGATATGCCGTTCACCCGTATGCCCTTGGGCCCCAGGCTGGCGGCCGTGTAGCGGACGCTGGCCTCCAGAGACGCCTTGGCCAAGCCCATGGTGTTGTAGGCGGGGACCACCTTGTCGCTGCCCAGGTAGGTCAAGGTGAGCAGGGCGCTGCCTGGGCGCAGCTGCGCGGCACCCGCCTTGGCCATGGCAGGGAAGCTGTAGGCTGAGATGTCGTGTGCCACCTTGAATGATTCGCGCGACAGGCCTTCCAGGAAATCACCCGCGATCGCCTCGCGCGGCGCAAAGCCGATGGAATGGACGAAGCCATCGAAGCCCTCGGGCCAGGCCGCCTTGAGGTCGTCGAACAGGCGGTCGATCTGCGCATCATCGCCCACGTCGCAGTCAAAGATGAGCGACGATCCGAATTCGGCGGCGAACTCGGTGATTCGGTCCTTGAAGCGTTCGCCGACGTAGCTGAAGGCCAGTTCAGCGCCCTCACGGCGGCAGGCTCTGGCGATACCGTAGGCGATTGAACGGTTGGAAAGGACTCCGGTAATCAGAAGGCGCTTGCCGGCGAGAAATCCCATGTTCGTGTTCTCCGAGGGGGGGGTGTAGCGATGCCAGGGCACATTGTGGCACGCACCTTGCGTGCCCCCGGGAAATCCGCTATAGTGCGCGATTAACTGATCAGCGCTGCGCGCCCGGCAAAGGGCGCAGTCGAGGGGCGGAAACATCCAGCCCCTTTTTTGTTTGTCCCGCATGAATGCAACGTCATCGACCCGCGCTCGCCGCGCACCGGGTGGAAAACCTGGCAGTACGGCGCGAACCGCCAAAACGGCCGGTTCGGCCCGCGGCATGGCGCGCGGGCGGGATTCGTCCAAGCCCGCCGCCGATCTGCATTCCGCTGCAAAGGGTGCCACGTCCGCCGAGCGGGCCGCTGAGGCAGCGTTTGAGCGGGCCCAGGCATCGGGCAATTGGATGGCGGCGCTGGAGTCCACCGTGCAGGGCTTGGGTTACGACCTCGTCGATGTCGAGCGCCTGCCTCGCGGCTTGTTGCGCATCTACATCGACCGAGTGCCTGGCCGCGCCTACCCGGTGGAGTCGGAGTTTGTGACGGTGGACGATTGTGAACTCGTCACCCGTCAATTGCAGCTGGTGTTCGAGGTCGAAGGTGTCGACTACGAGCGCCTGGAGGTGTCCTCACCCGGGCTGGATCGCCCCTTGTGCAAACCGCATGATTGGGAACGGTTTTGCGGCTTCGAGGTGGATGTGACCTTCAAGCTGGCTTTTCAAGGCCGGCGCAAGTACCGAGGACGGTTGACGCAGGCGCTGCCGCAGCCGCAGCTGATCGTCAAGGAAGGCAAGACCGAGCAGGCGTTGGACTTCACGCTCGATGAGGTGAAGGAGGCCCGCCTGGTGCCGGTGGTGGATTTCAAGGGGCGAGCAAAGCCCGCCCGCAACGGAGAGCAACAAACATGAACCGCGAAATGCTCATGCTGGTCGATGCGATTTCACGCGAGAAGAGCGTGGACCGTGAAGTCGTTTTCGGTGCCGTGGAGGCCGCGCTGGCCTCGGCCACCAAACGCCTGAATGGCGGTGAGGTGGACATCCGCGTGTCGGTCGATCGCGACAGTGGTGAATACGAGACCTTCCGCCGTTGGCTGGTGGTGCCCGATTCGGCAGGCCTTCAGAACCCGGATTCGGAAGAACTGCTGACCGACGCCATCGACCGGGTGGGCGAAATCGAGGAGGGCGATTACATCGAGGAGCCCATCGAATCGGTGACCATCGGCCGCATCGGTGCGCAGGCTGCCAAGCAGGTGATCCTGCAGAAGATTCGCGACGCCGAGCGTGAGCAACTGCTCAACGATTTCCTGGCCCGTGGCGAGAAGATCATGGTGGGGACCGTCAAGCGTCTGGACAAGGGCGACATCATCGTCGAAAGCGGTCGTGTGGAAGGCCGGCTCAAGCGCAACGAGATGATCCCCAAGGAGAACCTGCGCAGTGGCGACCGCGTGCGCGCCTTCATTGCGGGCATCGATTCCACGGTTCGTGGCCCGCAGATCATGCTTTCGCGCAGCGCGCCGGGCTTCATGATGGAGCTGTTCGCCCAGGAAGTGCCCGAGATCGAGCAGGGGCTGCTGGAGATCAAGAGTTGCGCCCGCGATGCGGGGTCGCGCGCCAAGATCGCCGTGGTATCCCACGACAAGCGGGTGGACCCGATCGGCACCTGCGTGGGCGTGCGTGGTTCGCGCGTGACGGCAGTGACCAATGAGTTGGCCGGTGAGCGTGTGGACATCGTCCTGTGGTCGGAAGATCCGGCGCAGTTCGTGATTGGCGCCTTGGCGCCGGCCAATGTGCAGTCGATTGTGGTCGACGAGGAGCGCCACGCCATGGACGTGGTCGTGGACGATGAAAACTTGGCCATCGCCATCGGCCGTGGTGGCCAGAACGTGCGTCTGGCCTCCGAGCTGACCGGTTGGCGCATCAACATCATGACGGCCGAGGAATCCGAGGCCAAGCAGGCCCAGGAGTCCCAGTCGATCCGCTCACTCTTCGTCGAGAAGCTCGACGTGGACGAGGAGGTGGCCGACATCCTGATTGCGGAGGGCTTCACCAGCC
>JBEAWD010000277.1:0-9189 GCA_041160585.1 Pseudomonadota bacterium
AACTCGGCTCAGACGCAGGTGATTGGACCGCGGCCAAGGCGGGCTCGACCCGCTCGAGGGCTGGGGCCGCCCGACGGGGACGGGCCCGCCAGGAAGCCCAAATACCCTGCCCCACCAGGACCAGCAGGACCACGCCTGCCAAGACCAAGAGCCCCTGGGTGAGGCTCATGCGGCCTCCGCCATGCTCAGGGCCGACTCCATGTCGACGGCCACGATGCGCGAGACGCCCTGCTCCTGCATGGTGACGCCCACCAACTGCCGCGCCATCTCCATGGCGATCTTGTTGTGGCTGATGAACAGGAACTGCGTGCCCTCGGCCATCTGCGTCACAAGCTTGGCGTAACGCTCGGTGTTGGCATCGTCCAAAGGCGCGTCCACCTCATCGAGCAAGCAGAACGGCGCCGGGTTGAGCTGGAAAATGGCGAACACCAAGGCGATGGCCGTCAGGGCCTTTTCGCCGCCAGACAGGAGGTGGATCGTGCTGTTCTTCTTGCCCGGGGGCTGGGCCATGACCTGAACGCCTGCGTCGAGAATCTCGTCGCCGGTCATCACCAAGCGTGCATTCCCACCCCCAAACAGGGAGGGGAACATGCGACCGAAGTGCTCGTTGACCTGACGGAAGGTGTCGCCCAGCAGGTCCCGGGTCTCCAGGTCGATCTTGTGGATGGCGTCTTCCAGCGTGGTGATGGCTTCGACCAGATCGGCGTTCTGGGCATCCAGGAAAGTCTTGCGCTCGCGGGCACTGCTGAGTTCGTCGAGCGCAGCGAGGTTGACCGCACCCAAGGCGTTGATCTCGCGGTTGATGCGGTCGATCTCGCCCTGCAGGCCCCAAAGCTTTACGCCACCCTCTTCGATGCCGGCGGCCAGCCGCTCCAGGTCCACTTCCGCCGACTTGAGCTGATCCAGGTACTGGGCCCCACCCAAGGCGGCGGCCTGCTCCTCGAGCTGCAGCTGGGTGATGCGGTCACGCAAGGGCTGCAGGCCACGCTCAACGCCCATGCGCTGTTCGTCGGCCTGCCGTAGCTGGGCGTTCAGGCCTTCATAGCGCTGGCGCACGGCGGCCAGGGCCTGCTCACGCTGCAGCCGGACCTCCAGTGCCTCTTGAAGGCCCGCTTGGGCCGAGGCATCGTCCAGCTCCTGCATTTCAGCCTGCGCGGCCTGGAACGACGCGGCATTGGACAGTACCTGCTCATCGGCGGTCTGTACCAGGCGCTGCAGTTCCTGCGCCCGCGACTGCAGCGCACGGCCAGCGAACTGCGCCTCCTGCGCCTGGCGCTCCAGGCTGCGCTGCTGTTCGCGTGCGGCTGCCAGTTGGCGCTCCTTGTCGATCACGACTTCTTCCAGTTCGGCGTGGCGCTCCTGCTCCTGGGCAAGCTGCAGATCGAGTTCTTCGAAGCGCGCTTCGCCGGTGGCGCGCCGCTCTTGCAGCGCTTCCAGTTGCGCATCGAGTTCGGCCAACTCGCCCTCGAGTTGCTCAGCCCGCTCCAGGGCAGCCTGGTTCTGCTGACTGATTTGAAGCCACTGCACTTCCACCTGGTGGGCACGCGACTGCGTGGCCGCCGCGTCCTGGCGCAACTGGGTGGCGCGCAGACTGGCTTCGGTGTGCGCAGCCTCTGCCCTCACCAGCACCGACCTCGCTTCATCGGCCAACAGGGACTGCGCGCGCTGCTCGGTCTGCAGGTTCTCGATCTCCTGAGCCCGCGCCAGAAGGCCCGCCTGTTCAGAGTCGGGCGCATAGAAGGTCAAGGCCTCGGCACTGACGGCATGCCCTTCACGGGTGATCAGCACCTCGCCGTGCTGCAGCCGCCCGCGCTGGGCCAGGGCTTCCTCCAGCGAGGAGGCGGTGTACACACCCTGCAGCCAGTCTTGCAGCAGGTGAGCCAGGCGATCGTGCCCATCGGTGCGCACCAGGCCCATGAGGGGCGGGCCGAGTGGTTGCTGGGGTCGCTGGGATTGCGAGGGGCTATCGGCCACGGTCGGCGCGTTAGCCTGCACAGCCGCTGCGCTGTAGAAGGCGAGCTTGGCCGGCGGCGGGTCGGCGGCGAAAGCCTTGAGGGTATCCAGGCGCCCCACCTCCAGCGCATTGAGACGCTCGCGCAGTGCGGACTCCAGGGCGTTCTCCCAGCCCGTCTCGATGTGCAGCCGTGTCCACAATCCGCTCAGGGAAGACAGGCCGTGCTTCTCAAGCCAGGGCTTGAGCTTTCCTTCGGTCTGAACCTTTTCCTGCAGGGCACGCAGTGCATCCAGCCGCGCCGAAATGGCAGCTTGCCGCGCGCTTTGGGCGTTGGCCTCTTCCTGGGCGGTGCGCCGGGCCTCCTCGAGCCCCGGCAAACGATCGCTGACCTCGGCCAGTCGTGCGGCGGCCTCTTCGGCCACACGCTGTGCATCCTGACGCTCAAGCTGCAAGGCCTGCAGACGATCGGAGTCGGGGGCGTTGAGTCCCTTGCGCTCCCCGCTGATGCGGTCACGCCGCGCCTGCATGGCGCGAGACTGCTCTTCGACGCTGCGGCTTTCGGCAGCCAGGATCTGAATCTGTTGCTGCACCTCCGAGCCGCGCTGTCGCTGCTCGTTGGCCCGCTGCTGCGCGGCACGCACCGCATCCTCGGCCTCCGGCAGTGCGGCGGCCTGTTCCTCGACCTGCGCGGCCAGGATAGCGGCCTGCTCGGCGGCGCTTTCCTGCTGCACCACCAGGTCCTCGAGCTCGCGTTGTGCCTGCTGCTGGCGCTCGGCCCACTGGGCGTCCTGCGCCCGCAACTCGGCCAAACGGGCCTGCACCCGCTCGCGGCCTTCGACCACGTAGCGAATGCGCTCTTCCAACCGGCTGACCGACAGGGCAGCCTCACCCAAGGCACCTTGGGCCTCATGCATTTCGTCGCTGGCCGCGTAATGGTCTTGCCGAACAACTTCCAGCGAGGCTTCGACCTCACGCAATTCGGCCAAGCGCGCCTCGAGCTCATTGACGGCCTGACGCACGGAAGCCTTCACCCGCTCCTCTTCGCCCGCGGCATCACGGTGCTTGAGAAACCACAGCTGGTGCAACTTCAGCGTGCCCTGCTCCTGAAGGCCGCGGTACTGTGAGGCCACCTCGGCCTGCCGTTCGAGCTTTTCCAGGTTGGCGTTCAGCTCGCGCAGGATGTCTTCCACGCGCGTGAGGTTTTCACGCGTGTCCCTCAGGCGGTTCTCGGTTTCGCGGCGGCGTTCCTTGTACTTCGACACGCCCGCGGCTTCCTCCAGGAACAGACGCAGTTCCTCGGGCTTGCTCTCGATGATGCGGCTGATGGTGCCCTGGCCAATGATGGCGTAGGCGCGGGGGCCTAGCCCTGTGCCCAGGAACACATCCTGAACGTCACGCCGCCGAACGGCCTGGTTGTTGATGAAGTAGCTGCTGTTGCCGTCTCGAGTGAGCACGCGCTTGACCGCGATCTCGCTGAACTGGTTCCACTGCCCCCCCGCACGGGCCAGTGCGTTGTCGAAAACGAGTTCCACGCTGGCCCGGCTGGCCGGCTTGCGGTTGGTCGTGCCGTTGAAGATCACATCCTGCATGGACTCGCCACGCAGTTCGGAGGCCTTGCTCTCGCCCAAGACCCAACGCACCGCGTCCATGATGTTGGACTTGCCGCAGCCGTTGGGACCCACCACGCCCACCAACTGCCCGGGCAATTCGAAGGTGGTGGGGTCGGCGAAGGACTTGAAGCCGGCCAGCTTGATGGAACGCAGCCTCATGGGGCTCCTGGCTGCACCGGCGGCACAGCGCCGCAAGTGCTTGATTTTGTTGGAAAAATTCCCGACCAACGTGGGTCAGATCAACCGCAGATGATAACATCGGCCAATGGCTAAGACTCCCGTGAGAACCCAGCGCGCCAAGCCGGCTGCGCCCCCCAGTGCCCCGAGCAAACAGCTCGATGTGTTTCCCAACCCCGCACCCGAACGGGACTACGTCATCCAGTTCCAGGTTCCGGAATTCACCTGCTTCTGCCCGCTGACCGGCCAGCCCGATTTCGCCCACTTCACGATCGACATGATCGCCGACGGTTGGTGCGTCGAGCTCAAGAGCCTCAAGATGTACATGTGGTCGTACCGCAATGAAGGCGCGTTCCATGAGAAGGTGACCAACACCATCCTCTCGGACATCGTGAAGGTCTGCAACCCACGGTTCATCCGCATCACGGCCAAGTGGTATGTGCGCGGAGGCATCTACACGAATGTGGTGGCCGAGCACCGTCAACAGGGTTGGAAGCCTCAGCCCCGCGTGGACCTGCCGACATTCGAGCAGGCCACGGGTCTGGCCGGCTGAGAAACACCCGTTCCGATGAATCCCCTGCTGCAGAGGCTGCAGCCCTACCCGTTCGAGCGGCTGCGCGCGCTGACGAAGGGCATCACGCCCAATCAAGCCCTGAGCCCCATCAGTTTGGGCATCGGCGAACCCAAGCATCCCACGCCGCCGTTGGTCGAAGATGCGTTGATGGCCGCATTGCCCGGGCTATCGGCCTACCCTGCCACGGCGGGAGAGCCCGCCCTGCGCGAAGCCGTGGCCGCATGGGTGCAGCGCCGTTACGACGTGGCATTGGACGCAGCCACGCAGGTGTTGCCGGTCAACGGCTCGCGCGAGGCGCTGTTCGCGCTGGCGCAAACCGTGATCGACCCGACTCGCAGCGGGGCCACGGTGGTGTGCCCCAATCCGTTCTATCAAATCTACGAAGGCGCTGCGCTGCTGGCCGGTGCCCAAGTAGCCTTTGCCAACAGCGACCCGGCGCGCAACTTCGCAGCCGATTGGTCGCAGATCGATGAAGCCACCTGGGCGCAAACGCAACTGCTTTATGTGTGCTCGCCGGGCAACCCGACCGGGGCGGTCATGCCGCTGTCGGAATGGGCGCGCCTTTTCGAGCTCAGCGATCGACACGGCTTCGTGATCGCCAGCGACGAGTGCTATTCCGAAATCTACTTTGGAAGCGAGGCGCCGCTGGGGGGCCTCCAGGCAGCCAAGGAACTGGGGCGCGGCAACTTCCGCAGGCTCATCGCCTTCACCAGCCTGAGCAAGCGCAGCAATGTGCCGGGCATGCGCTCGGGCTTCGTGGCGGGAGACGCGGACATCATGAAGGCCTTCTTGCTCTACCGCACCTACCACGGCAGCGCCATGAGCCCCACCGTGCAGCGCGCCAGTGTCGCCGCCTGGAACGACGAATCCCATGTGCTCGCCAACCGGGCCCTGTACAAGCGGAAGTTTGAACAGGTCACACCGCTCTTGGCCGAGGTGCTGGATGTGCAGCTGCCCGACGCGGGGTTCTATCTCTGGGCCGGCGTACCGGGCGGCGACGACATCGACTTCACGCTGAAATTGCTCGCTCAATACAATGTCGCCGTGTTGCCGGGCAGTCTGCTGGCCCGCACCGCGCATGGCGCCAACCCCGGCGCTGGCCGCATCCGCATGGCCCTGGTGGCCGGCGTCGAAGAGTGCCTCGAAGCGGCACGCCGCATTCATCAATTCACCAAGGACTACCGCCCATCATGAGCACCGCCCAGTTGCAAGCCATCATCGACACCGCCTGGGAGGCGCGCACGCAGATCAACGCCCTGAATGCCCCCGAAGTCCGTGAGGCGGTGGAGCACGTGATCGCCGACCTGAACAAGGGGCGGATTCGCGTGGCCGAGCGACAGGGCGTGGGCCAATGGCAAGTGAATCAATGGGTCAAGAAGGCCGTGCTGCTGAGCTTCCGCCTGAACGACAACCAGATCATGCGCGCCGGCGACCTGGGTTTCTTCGACAAGGTGAAAACCAAGTTTGCCCACCTGGATGAAGTGCAGATGCGTGAAACCGGCGTGCGCGTGGTGCCGCCGGCCGTGGCGCGCCGCGGCTCCTACATCGCCAAGAACGTGGTGCTGATGCCCAGCTACGTGAACATCGGCGCGTATGTGGACGAAGGCACCATGGTGGACACCTGGGCCACCGTGGGATCCTGCGCACAGATCGGCAAGAACGTGCACCTGTCTGGCGGCGTGGGCATCGGCGGCGTGTTGGAGCCGCTGCAGGCCAACCCCACCATCATCGAGGACAACTGCTTCATCGGTGCCCGCTCGGAAGTGGTCGAGGGGGTCATCGTCGAGGAAAACTCGGTGATCTCCATGGGCGTCTACATTGGCCAAAGCACCAAGATCTACGACCGTGCCACCGGCGAGGTGAGCTACGGCCGCGTGCCTGCGGGCTCGGTGGTGGTCAGCGGCAACCTGCCCAGCGCCGACGGCAAGTACAGCCTGTATTGCGCCGTGATCGTCAAGAAGGTGGACGCGCAGACGCGCGCCAAGACCAGCATCAACGAACTGTTGCGGGCCTGATTGAAGCTGCTTTCCCTGATCGAACGCGAAGCCGCCCGACTTGCCGAGTCGGGCGTTTCGTTTGGGCATGGCACCACCAACCCCTTCGACGAGGCGGTGTGGCTGGTGCTGTGGTCTCTGGGGCTGCCGCTGGACGACCTGGACAGCGTGGCCGATCGCGAACTCAGCCCCCCGCAAACGGAGGCCGCACAAGCTCTCGTGACACGCCGCAGCCAGCAGCGCCTTCCCGCGGCCTACCTCACGCGCGAAGCCTGGCTGCAGGGTGTGCCCTTCTATGTCGATGAGCGATGCATCGTGCCGAGATCGCTGATTGCCGAAAATCTGGCCGATGGCGACCTGGACGACCTGCTGGGGCGAGAGCCGGCCAGCGTCTTGGACCTGTGCACCGGAAACGGCAGCTTGGCCGTTCTGTGCGCCATGGCTTGGCCGCAAGCGCAGGTGGACGGCGCCGATCTCAGTGCCGACGCCCTGGCCGTGGCCGAGATCAACCGGCAGCGGCATGGCTTGCAGGCCCGCATCGAACTTCGCCTGGGTGATGGCCTGAATGCCGTCAATGGCCGCCACTATGACCTGATCGTGTGCAACCCGCCTTATGTCAACGCGGCCTCCATGGCCGCGCTGCCGGCGGAGTTCAGGGCCGAGCCTGCCATGGCACTGGACGGTGGCGCTGACGGCATGGACTTCATCGATTCCCTCTTGTGCCGCGCCGGTTCGCACCTGACAAAGGACGGGTGGCTGGTGCTGGAAATCGGTCATGAACGGCCGCACTTCGAGGCCCGGTTCGGCGGTCCCTTGGGGCTGGAACCGCTGTGGCTGGAGAACAGCAGCGGCGGCGATTCGGTACTGGCCTTGCCCGCCCAGGCCCTGGGCCGATGGGCAGGCCGCCGCGCATGATCACACTGCGACAGCTCACCCTGCGCCGAGGCACGAAGCTGGTGCTCGATGGCGCCAACGTCACGCTCAACCCCGGCGAGAAGGTGGGGCTCGTGGGGCGCAACGGTGCCGGCAAATCCAGCCTGTTCTCGGCACTGGCTGGCCGCCTGGATCCGGACGGCGGCGACATCGACCTGCCCAGGCAGTGGCGCATCGGGGAAGTGGCCCAACACATGCCCGAGACGGACACCGGTGCCACGGATTTCGTGCTGGAAGGCGACGAACCCCTGATGGCGGCGCGCAAGGCGCTGGCACAGGCTGAAGCAGTCCATGACGGCCATGCGATGGCAGAAGCGCATGCGGCCTTGGCGCAGGCGGGCAGCTTCGATGCGAGGTCCCGCGCCCAGACACTGCTCATGGGCCTGGGATTCACCGTCGAGCAGCTGGACGCTCCGGTCAACAGCTTCTCGGGCGGATGGCGCATGCGGCTTCAGCTGGCGCGCGCACTGATGTGTCCGGCCGACCTGTTGCTGCTGGACGAACCCACCAACCACCTGGACCTTGACGCACTGGTGTGGCTTGAGGGTTGGCTGCAACGCCATCCGGCCACGATGCTCGTGATCAGCCACGACCGCGAGTTCCTGGACGCCGTCACCCAAGTCACGCTGCACCTGGATCAGGCCCAGGTCACGCGCTATGGAGGCAACTACACGGCCTTCGAGTCAATGCGGGCCGAAAGGATGCTCCAACAGCAGGCGGCCTTCGACCGGCAGCAGGACCGCATGGCGCAACTGCAGCGATTCATCGACCGCTTCAAGGCCAAGGCCAGCAAGGCCAAGCAGGCGCAAAGCCGGGTCAAGGCCTTGGCAAGAATGGAAAAGCTGGCGCCGGTGCTGGCGTCGGCGGACTTCTCCTTTGACTTTCCCGAACCGGCCTCGGTGCCCAACCCCATGGTCAGCCTGCGCGAATTGGACTGCGGGTACGGGCAGCGCATCGTGGTCCGTGGTGTACAGCGCAGCGTATTGGCCGGGCAGCGCATCGGCATCCTCGGTGCCAACGGCCAGGGCAAGTCCACCTTCATCAAGACCCTGGTGGGACAGGTCGAACCGCTGGGCGGGGCCAAGGTCGAAGGCAAGGGACTGACCATCGGCTATTTCGCGCAGCAAGAGATGGATCTGCTGCACGACGACGACACCCCGCTGCAGATGATGGTGCGGTGGGCACGCGAGCGGGGTCCCGATGCCCGCGAGCAGGAACTGCGCGACTTTCTGGGCCAATTCCGCTTCACGGGCGATCAGGTGCTGCAGGCGGTGGGTACCTTGTCGGGCGGTGAACGCGCACGCCTGGTGCTGGCCATGATCGTGTGGCAGCGTCCCAACCTGCTGGTGATGGACGAGCCCACCAACCACCTCGACTTACAAACGCGAGAGGCCTTGTCACTGGCCCTCAATGGATTCGAAGGCTCGGTGCTGCTGGTCAGTCATGACCGTGCACTGCTGCGCGAGGTCTGCGATGAGTTCTGGTTGGTGGCTGCGGGCCAGTTGCAGGTCTTCGACGGCGACCTGGACGACTATCAGCGTTGGCTGGTGGACGAGCAACGCACGCGTGCGGCGCAAAGGCTGCAAGCCTCACGCGAGGCCGCCTCCACACGCGAGCCGCGCGAAGATCGAAAGGCTGCCGCGGCGGCTCGGCAGGAGCTGGCCCAACGCACGCGTCCGCTCAAGCAGGAGCTGCAACGCATTGAGCAGCGCCTGGCCGCGCTGGCCACCGAGCGGGCCTCGCAGGAGGCGCGCATCGTGCAAGGCAGCGCCGATGGCAGCCTCAGCGGCGCAGAGATGGCGCAGCTCGGGCGCACGATCCACGCACTGGACCAGGAGACGGGCGAGCTGGAGCTGCGGTGGCTGGAAGTGGGTGAACAGCTTCAAGGGCTTGAGACACCGGACAAGGCCTGAGGCGCCGCTGTAGGCCCTCAGCCCTCACCCCTCA
>JBEAWD010000075.1:0-3315 GCA_041160585.1 Pseudomonadota bacterium
GCCGGGCACCAGGGCCAGGCACTGCAGCAGCCCCACCTTCAGGGCGTCCTTGGGGGTCATGTCGTCCACGGTCTCCACACGGGCACGGCGCGTGCCGGCCAGGTCCAATGCCCCGAAGCGCTGGTGATGCCAGCGTTCGACCCACAAGATGATCAGCCCCCCGACGATGAAGGCCACCGCCACGGGCACCGGGTGGAACAGCGCGGCCTTGATCATCTTGCCCAGGGCCAACCCCGCGATGACCGCCGGCACGAAGGCCACCGCCACATTCAGGGCAAAGCGCCTAGCGGCCGCGTCACTGCCCAGGCCGCGCAGCGTATCGCTCAGTCGGCGTCGGTACTCCCAGATCACGGCCAGCATGGCGCCAGACTGGATGGCGATTTCGAATACCTTGGCGGTTTCGCCGGTGAAGTCCAGCAAGGAAGCTGCCAGGATCAGGTGACCGGTCGATGAGATCGGGAGAAATTCGGTCAGTCCTTCGACCAGCCCCAGCACGGCGGCCTTGACCAAGAGCATCACGTCCAAAGCAGGCCTCTCGTGCGGTCGCTCAAAACGCCGCATCATAGCCAGGGGCCGCATCCCTTCGGGTGGGGCGGTCCGCGCGCCCTAGAATCTCAGGGTTGTCCCCGAATGGCCCAGCCGTTGGCCACCCTTGAATGATGAACATCGAACAAGCCCGCTTCAACATGATCGAGCAGCAGATCCGGCCATGGGATGTGCTGGATGGCGCGGTCCTGGGGCTGCTGTCACGCGTGCGGCGCGAGGACTTCGTTCCGCCGGCGCAGCGCGCACTGGCCTTCACCGACACCGAGATTCCGCTGCCCGAGGGCCAGTGCATGTTGGCGCCCCGTGTCGAGGCGCGACTGCTTCAGGAACTGCGCCTAAGCGGCGCGGAGCGCACGCTGGAGGTGGGCGCAGGCTCAGGCTTCATGGCCTGCCTCCTGGGACACCAATCGCGCACCGTGACCACGCTGGAGATTCGCGCCAGCTTGGCCGAGATGGCGCGGCAAAACCTCAGCCGCGCGCGCCTGTCCAATGTGGAGGTGGTGCAGGCTGACGGTAGCCAGGACACCGCCATTGACGGCGAGTTCGATGCCATCGTGCTGTCGGGCTCAGTGGCCACCGTGCCGGAGGGCTTGAAGGCCAGGCTATCGGTGGGGGGTCGGCTCGTGGCCATCGTCGGGCAGGAACCGGTGATGCGCGCGCTGCGCATCACCCGAGTCGCACCCGATGCGTGGGAGACCTCCGTGTTGTTTGACACCGTGGCCCCGCGGCTGCAGGGCTTCCCGCAACCCTCACGCTTCCAGTTCTGAGCGATCCATGACCCACACCACCTTCCTGCGCCGCTTGCTGAGCCCTTGCGTCCTGTTGTTGGCAGCGGCCTCGCCGCTTGCCGGGGCTCAGAGCCTGCCCGTGCTGCTGGAGGCCGCGCGGGGACATGACGCAGCCTTCCTGGCCGCGCGGGCGCAATTCGCCTCGGCCCAGTTCCGCATGGAGCAGTCGCGTGCGCTGCGACGGCCAGGCGTGACGGCCGACACCACGGTGGGCCGCAATGAGAATTCCACCCCCTTCAGCCCATCGGTCACGGGTTCGACATCGGACACCACCACCACCAACCTGAGTGCCTCTCAGCCGCTGTTCAACCGCGCCAATGACATGGCCATGGCGCAGGCGCAAAAGGCGCTGGACGTGGCACGCGCCGACCTCGAGTCGGCCGAACAGGATCTCATCATCCGCGTGTCGCAAGCCTACTTTGACGTGTTGGCCTCGCGCGATGCACTGGCCACGGTTCAGGCCAGCAAGGCGGCGATCACGGAACAGCTGGCCTCGGCCAAGCGCAACTTCGAAGTGGGCACGGCCACCATCACCGATGCGCGCGAGGCGCAGGCCCGCTTCGATCTGGTGACCGCGCAGGAGTTGGCAGCCACCAACGACCTGCGCAATCGCCAATTGGTGCTGGAGCAGGCGGTGGGTCGACTGCAGGTACAACCCGCGCCGCTGCGCCTGCCCCTGGTGTTGCCGGCCACCGTGCCGGAGACGGCAGACGCCTGGGTGGAACTGGCAGTGAGTCGGCACCCCTTGGCCCGAAAGGCGAGGCTGGGCCTGGAGATTGCACAACTGGAGGTCAGCCGCGCTCGGGCAGGGCACCTGCCGACGGTCGCCTTGACGGGGCGCTACACGCAGCAGCGTGTGGACGGATCGGCCACGGTGCGCAACGCGGCCACGAACACCACGTTTCAGGTGGGCCAGCTGGGCACCTCCACCACCTCCGTGGTGGGCGTGACACTCAGCGTGCCGCTGTACGCCGGCCATGCCACCGACAACCGGGTCTCGGAAACGCTCAAGTTGGAAGAGAAGGCACGCCATGACCTGGACAGCGCGCGCCGTGGCGTCGAGCTGGCCACTCGTCAATCCTTCATGGGCCTGCAGTCGCTTGCCGCGCAGGTCAAGGCACTGGAAGCCGCCGAGTCGTCGAGCCAGTTGGCACTGGAATCCACCCAGTTGGGCTACCGCGTGGGCGTGCGCGTCAACCTGGATGTGCTCAATGCGCAGAGCCTGCTGTTCCAGACCCGTCGTGACCTGGCCAAGGCACGCTATGACTCGATTCTGGGCTCGCTGAGGCTGCGACAGGCGGCCGGCACACTGGGCACGGGCGATGTTCAGGCCTTGGCGCCGCTGCTGAGGGATTGAAGGCGTTCGGCCACCGCCTGGGCCTGGCGCTGGGCCGCACCGGCGTGTGCGGCCACCCAGGCCTGCCCCGCTGAGCGCGCCTGCTGCAAGACATGGTCGTCGATGTTCAAGGCCAGGCTCAAGGCCTGAGCCACATCGGCCGCACGCCAAGCGGCCCCCTCCTCCAGGGCCTGGGCTGAGGGCTCATTGAAGTTGAAGGTGTGGGGGCCCATCACGATCGGGCAGGCGCACGCCGCAGCCTCGATCAGGTTCTGCCCGCCAAGGGGCGCAAAGCTGCCGCCGAGCAAGGCCACATCGGCCGCCGCGTAGTAGGCCGGCATCTCACCCACCGTATCGCCCAACCAGGCATCGGCCTGCCAGTCGGCTTCTGCAGGACCCTCGGGGCCCCAGGTACTGCGTCGGCTGACGGTGAGCCCGGCTGCAGCCAGCGCCGCATGCACCTCATCAAACCGTTGTGGATGGCGCGGAACCAGCAGGAGCAGCGCTCGAGCATGGCCGCGCCGACCCACCTGTGCGCACCAGGCCTGCAGCAAAGGCGCATCTTCGCCCTCACGCCAACTGGCAGCCATCACGATGCGCCGGCGCGCTTGCGGCGGTGGCGTGTTCAGCCGTGGCGTGTTCATC
>JBEAWD010000033.1:0-14101 GCA_041160585.1 Pseudomonadota bacterium
CAAACCCGCCAACAGCGGGTCGTGCGTGGTGGCCGCAAGGTCATCCACGGCCACGGCCTGGGCCACCTGCTTGCCGCCAGCCGCCCCCACGCACACGTGCCGCGCCCGGGTGCGCAAAGCCCAAATCGCCAGGGCACGCTTGGCGGCGGCCTGGTCACAGGCGTCGATCACCGCGTCCACTGGTACGGGCAAGATCGCAGGCCAGTTGTCGGGGGTCACGAAGTCTTCGACGGCGATAACGTCGCAGCCAGGATGGATGGTGGCCACACGTTCACGCAGGGCCTGCACTTTGGCCATGCCCAGCGTCGGCAAGGTGGCCTGCAGCTGTCGGTTGAGGTTGGACTCGGACACCTGGTCCAGGTCGATCAGCACGAGCTGTGCCACACCGCTGCGGGCCAGTGCCTCGACCGCCCATGAGCCGACGCCACCCACTCCCACCACCGCCACCCGCGCCGCGCGGATGCGTTCATACGCGCGCGGTCCGTGCAGGCGGCGCAGGCCGCCGAAGGCGCGTTCTTCGTCGAGGGTCACAGTGAGCGCTCGATGCGCCACATCTGCCACTTCAAGCCCAACAACGACCCCACCACGATGAAGGCCAGCGCAATGAAGCTGCCCACGGCCAAGGTGGACACGCCCGACAGACCCTGACCGATGGTGCAGCCCATGGCCGTGACGCCGCCCACGCCCATCAGGACCGCCCCCAGGAGGTGGTTGACCAGGTCCTCGGTGCCGCGAAATGACTCCCAACGGAAACTGCCGCTGCGCCAGGCCGCCAGCCAGGCGCCGATGATCACGCCGGGCACCGTGACGATGCCCAGGGTCAGCACCTTGCTTTTGTCGCTGAAGTAGGTGAGCCAATCGACCGCGTAGCCCACGGGGCCGACGAAGGTAAAGCTTTCCATGCCCTTGGAGTTGGTGGCCAGCACCACGGCCTCCAGGGTCTCTGGATGCTCGGGCACGAAACCCAACACACCCGATACGTACCACAAGGCGGCCGTGGCCGCGCCGATGCCCAGTCCGCCCAACAACACATCACCGCTTCGGCCTTCGGGCTTGATCACGCTCCACAGCACCAACAGGCCACCGATCGCCCCGCCGGCCCACAGCGCCCCTTGATCAGGCGTCAGGCCAAGCCCAGAGGCCAGCAGTCCACTGAGGTGCTGGCCGCCGCTGATCTGAATGCCCACCGGGTCGAGCCACTGCACGCGGGCCACGCCGAACACACCGCGCATCGCCGCCAAGGCGGCAATGGCCATCACGGTAAAGACCACCAGGGACTTCAGGTTGCCACCCCCGATGCGCACCAGGGTCTTGCTGCCACAGCCCGATGCCAACACCATGCCCACACCGAACATCAGACCGCCCAAGGCCAGAGACAGCACCGGCACGCGGGGCTGGGTATAGAAGGTGCGGGTGGGGTCGAGCCAGCCGGCAGCGGCCATGCCATTGAAGCCCAGCATGGCCACGCCGATGGCCAGTGCCCACATGCGCATGCGGCTCCAATCGCCGATGTTCAGGATGTCGCCCACCGCGCCCATCGTGCAGAAATGGGTCTTCTGTGCGATCACGCCAAAAACGATCGACAGGGCGAAGGTGGCCCACAGCACCTGATGGCCCAAGGCCACCACATCGACGTCCGGCATGGGGAACTCCGATTTCTGAAGGAGGCTACTTCAATGCCGACAGGCGCTCTCGACCTGCCTTGGCGGCGTCGCTGTTCGGATGCGCCTTGAGCAGTTCATTGAGCGTGGCCCGCGCCGCCTTGTTGTCCTTCATTTCGACCTGGCAGTTGGCAATGGCCAGCAGGGCCTCGGCCGCCCGGGGGTGGTCGACCGCCGCAGCGGTGACGCGAAAGGCCGCAATGGACTCTTTGTAGTCACGCTTGCCGTACAGGGCATTGCCCAACCAGAACTGCGCCGACTCGGCGTAGCCGGTGGCCGGCCAGCGACGCAGGAAGGCCGACAGCGCATTGGCCGCCGCGTTGAAGTCGCCCGAGCGCAGTTGGGCCACCGCTTCTTCGTAGCCTCGCCGCTCCTGAGGCTCGACGGTGATCTCGCGTCCGTCTACCGTCACCTTCACGGGCTCCAGGCGACGCACGCGCTCCTCAGTGGCATTGAGGAGGTCTCGCTGCTTGCGTTGCAACTCAGACAGCTCACGCGTCAGGTTTTCCTGGGCACCACGGCTGGCGGCCAGTTCACCACGAAGCTGGTCGATCTGCGTGTTGAGGTCCAGCAGCGACTTGCGCAGGGTCTGAAGCTCCTCGGACTGCGCCTGCGAGCGCGCATCCATCTGGGACAGCCGCTGACGCAGATCAACGATGGCCTTGCGGGCGTCATCGTCAGCGAAGATGGAGGCCTGGGCGGCGACGGTGCTGAGGCTCAGCAGCAGCGCGGTTGCCAGACGGAGTGCCATCTCAGCGGTCCTTCAGCTCGGCGCGGCGGTTCTTCGCATAGGCCGCCTCGTCAGAACCCTGAACGGCCGGACGCTCCATGCCAAAGCTCACCGGCTCAAGCTGTGTGCCGCGCGCGCCCAACAGCGTGAGCGACTTCACCACCGCCTCGGCACGCTTTTGGCCCAGGGCCAGGTTGTACTCGCGGCTGCCACGCTCGTCGGTGTGGCCTTCGACGATCATCTTCAAGTTGCCGTTGGCGGACAGACGCTTGGCGTGGGTATCGATGACCGTGCGCGCGTCATCGCGAACGACGAAGCTGTCGAAGTCGAAGTACACGACCCGCGTCAGGGAGTCGCCCGTGGTCGGCCGGCTGTTGAGGTTGACCGTGGACACGCCCGACTGCGCGCCACCGGCCGAGGCGCCGCTGGTGCGGCTGGCGTTGCGGTCTTCCACCGGCACCTTGTTGCCATCTTCCAGGTTGACGCTGGACGCGCAGGCGCCCAGGACCAGCGCAGCCGCAGCGGCCAAGAACCCGGTACGGGCCATCGAAACGGAAAGTGCACGCATGTTCAAAACTCTCAATCGATCAGTAAGAGGTGCCTCTTGGCGAGCACCTTCTGGGGTCAACAGGAAGCGGGCCGGCTCTGGGT
Source organism: Pseudomonadota bacterium (assembly GCA_041160585.1). GTDB lineage: Bacteria > Pseudomonadota > Gammaproteobacteria > Burkholderiales > Burkholderiaceae_C > RFTU01. Next base: position 3,043 of record JBEAWD010000033.1, read on the forward strand.
GCCGCTCGCCTCAGCGACCGAAGGGCCCCCAGGCCGGCTCGCGGATGTCGGCCCCGGAAGAGGCCAACCGCGCTTTGATTTTACCGTCCAAGGTGGTGGTCATCAGGAGGTCCCGTCCAGCGGCGCGCGTGTTGTAGACGATGAGCTTGCCGTTGGGTGCAAAACTGGGGCTCTGGTCGTCAGTCGATTCGGTGATGGCCACCGGCGGTCCGCTGCCGTCCAGGGGCTGCACCACCAGCCGGTAGGCGCCAGACTGCCGGCTGATGAAGGCCAGCAATCGACCGTCGGGGCTGATGGCCGGACTGAGGCTCTGGGCGCTGTTGAAGGTGACGCGCTCGGCCGCTCCGCCCTCGGCGGGCATTCGATACACCTGGGGGCTTCCTCCGCGATCGCTCACGAAGTACAGCGTCCGTCCGTCCGGCGCGTACACCGGTTCGGTGTCGATGGCCGAACTCTGCGTGAGCCGCCTGAGGCCCGTGCCGTCGCGGTTGAGGCTGAAGAGCTGCGAGCCGCCTTCCTGAGACAAGGTCATGGCCAGCCGATTGCCGTCGGGCGACCAGGCCGGGGCGCTGTTGCTGCCACGGAAGTTGGCCACCATGCGCCGCGCACCGGTGGCCACGTTTTGAACCCATACGACGGCCTTTTGCGACTCGAAGGACACGTAGGCGATCTCCTTGCCACCCGGCGCCCAGGCGGGAGAAATGATCGGCTCGCTGCTGTTGAGCGCCACGGCCGCACCCTCCCCATCGGCATCGGCGATGCGCAACTGGTATTGACGGCCCTGCTTGCTGACGTAACAGATGCGGGTGGAGAACACACCCTTCTCACCGGTCAGGCGCTCAAAGATGTTGTCGGCAATGCGGTGGGCCACCAGACGAAGGTCGGCCGCCACGACTGCCTCACTGCCGCCGCCCAGGTCCGTGGCCTTGACCGCATCCCACAGGCGGTAGCGCACGTCGAAGCGGCCATCGGCCAGGCGCGTCACGGACCCGCCGACCAGCGCATCGGCTCCGCGGCTGCGCCACTCGCCCATGGCTGGCAGGCCGGTTTCCTCGACGACGGCAGCCGCCTCGATGCGGCGGAAGAAGCCGCTGCGCTCCAGGTCGGCCATGACGATGGCGCTGATGGCCTGGGGGGCGTTGTCCTCTCCCCTGAAACGGGCCACGGCAATCGGCAATTGCGTGGCGCCCACGCCGCCGATCTCCACGCGAAACTGGGACCACACCGCGCCGGGCGCGGCAACCAGACCGACGGTGCCGGCTGCAGTGGCGAGAAAACGGCGACGGCCGTTGTTGTTGCTCAAATCACTCATGGCAGCAATTTTAGGTGGGGGTGTCGCGATAATCGAGGCGCTCGTTGAACCCCTGATGACCAACACGACTTTGCAGGACCCCGCGCCTTCGAGCGCATCGACCGTCGCCCGGCCCTGGCGTGTGCGGCTGCGGCGATTGGCACCGTATGCCAAAGGGTCCATGCCTGGCGTGTGGGCCGCCTTGGCGGCCGCGGCCGTGGGGGCCGCCACCGAACCCCTCATCCCGGCCCTGCTCAAGCCGCTGCTGGACGAAGGCTTCAGTGGACAGGGTGGCTTTCCCTTGTGGGCGGTTCCGGCGGCGCTGCTCGGCCTGTTCTTCATCCGGGGCCTGGCCAGCTTCGTGGCCAACTATGCGCTGGCGTGGTCCACCAACCGAGCGGTGCTGCGCCTGCGCGAAGCCCTGTTCGACCGGCTGCTCGACGCCACGCCGACGCTCTACGCCCGTACCAGCGCCAGTTCGCTGACCAACACCGTGGTCTACGAGGTGCAGCAGGGCGCCAACCAATTGGGCGGCGCGGTGCTGGGCATCGCCAAGGACGGGTTGACCATCATCGCCCTGCTGACCTACCTGCTTTGGCTGAACTGGGAACTGACGCTGATGGTGCTGCTGCTGGCACCAGCCGTGGCCGGGGTGATGCGCGCCGTGTCCCGACGACTGCGGCGCCTGGCGGTGGCCAGCCAAGAGGCCACCGACAGCCTGGCGTATGTGGTCGAGGAAAACGTGCTGGCCTGGCGCATCGTGAGACTGCATGCGGCCCAGCAGGTTCAACGCTTACGCTTTGAGCGGCGAAGCCTCTTCCTGCGCAGCCTGATGCTGAAGTCGGTGGCAGCCAGCGCCATCAGTTCACCCCTGACGCAGATGCTGGCCGCCGTTGCCCTGTCTGGGGTCATCACCGCCGCACTGTGGCAGCAGGGTCAGGGCACGGTGGGCGGCTTCGTGGCCTTCGTGACGGCCATGCTGCTGCTGGTGGCACCACTCAAACACCTGAGCGACGCCACCGCCCCCCTGGCACGTGGCCTGGCGGCGGTAGAACGTGGCCTTGACCTCCTGGAGACCAGCCCCCCTGAGGCCGGTGGCCCAGAGCATCTTCCTTCCGGCGGGCGCGTGCAGGGCGACATCGAGTTCGTGGATGTGGGCCTGCGCTATCGTGACACGGGCCCGGCGGCACTGGAGGGTGTAAGCCTTCGCGTGGAACCAGGGCAGACGCTGGCGTTGGTGGGGCCGTCAGGCTCGGGCAAGAGCACCTTGGTGCAGCTGCTGCCGCGCTTCCTGGACCCCAGCAGCGGCGAGGTTCGACTCGACGGTGTGGCGCTGCCCCAGTGGGACCTGGCCTGCCTGCGCGAGCAGTTTGCCTTGGTAAGCCAGGACGTGGTGCTGTTCAACGACAGCGTGGCGGCCAATGTGACCCTGGGCGAAACCGACGACGCCGACTTGCGTGCGCGGGTTCGGCAGGCTCTGCAGGACGCCCACCTCATGGAGTTCGTCGATTCACTGCCCCAGGGCATGGACACCCCCGTGGGGCACAACGGCGCTCGCTTGTCGGGTGGGCAGCGCCAGCGCTTGGCCATTGCGCGTGCCCTGTTCAAAGATGCACCGGTGCTGATCCTGGACGAGGCGACCTCGGCTCTGGACAGCGAAAGCGAGCGCGCCGTGCAGTCGGCCCTGGAGCGCCTGATGCTGGGCCGCACCACGATCGTGATCGCCCACCGCCTGTCCACCATCGAACATGCCGACCGTGTGGCGGTGCTGTCCGAGGGCCGGGTCGTGGAAGATGGAGCGCCGGCCGAATTGCTGGCCGCCAATGGCTTGTATGCGCGCCTGCATGCGCTGCAGTTCCGCACGGATTCGAACGAAAGGCAAAGCCCATGACTCAGCCCCCGTCCGGCGCAGCCCGCCCCATCAGTCGCTGGCCGGTGCCGGCCATGGTGGACTTGCCTGAGGACATCAAGGCCCGCATCCTGGAGGTGCAGTCCAAGGCGGGCTTTGTGCCCAATGTGTTCCTCGCACTGGCGCACCGCCCCGACGAACTGCGCGCCTTCCTCGCCTATCACGATGCCCTGCTGCTCAAGCCGGAAAAGACGCCCGGCCCCGATGGTTCCCCGCGAGGGCTGTCCAAGGGCGAGCGCGAGATGATCATCGTGGCCACCTCTGGCGCAAACCACTGCCTGTACTGCGTGGTGGCGCATGGGGCCATCCTGCGCGTCTATGAGAAGAAGCCGCTCGTGGCCGATCAGGTCGCCATCAACCACCGCAAGGCCGACATCACACCGCGCCAGCGAGCGATGCTCGACTTCGCGATGAAGGTGTGTCTGGATTCCGCCACGGTGGACGAGGCCGACTTTGCCGTGTTGCACGATCAGGGCTTCACCGACGAGGACATCTGGGACATCGGCGCCATCACCGCCTTCTTCGGTCTTTCCAACCGCATGGCCAACATGACCGGCATGCGGCCCAATGACGAGTTCTACCTGATGGGTCGGGTGCCGCGCAACAAGACTTGAACGGCACAGGCGCCTAAAGCAGCACGATGTCGTACTGCTCGGGATTCATGGAGGGCTCGGCCATCAGCGAAATCGGTTTGCCGATAAATTCGCTCAGGCCGGCCAGGTGCACGCTTTCCTCGTCCAGCAGCATCTCCACCACCGCCGGGCTGGCGACCACCCGGAACTCGCGGGGCTGGAAGCGCCGGGCCTCTCTGAGGATCTCCCGCAGCACGTCGTAGCACACCGTGCGCGCGGTCTTCATCTGGCCGCGGCCTTCGCAGGTGGGGCACGGCTCGCACAGCAGATGGGCCAGCGATTCCCGGGTGCGCTTGCGGGTGAGCTCCAACAGCCCGAGTGGGGTGAAGTCGCCCACGGTCGTGCGCGTGCGGTCCCGCGAGAGCTGCTTGTGCAGCTCGGTCAGGACGGCCTGGCGGTGTTCATCGCGGGCCATGTCGATGAAGTCGACGATGATGATCCCACCCAGGTTGCGCAAGCGCAGCTGCCGCGCAATGGCACCTGCGGCCTCCAGGTTGGTCTTGAAGATGGTGTCCTCGAAGTTGCGACCGCCGACGAAGCCTCCAGTGTTCACGTCCACCGTGGTGAGCGCCTCGGTCTGATCGATGACCAGGTAGCCACCGCTCTTGAGAGCCACCCGCCGCTGCAGCGCCCGCGAGATTTCCTCATCGATGTTGTGCAGATCGAAGATCGGCCGCTCGCCGCTGTAGTGTCCGAGCTTGGCCACCGCACCGGGCGTGTAGACGGCGCCGAAGGCTTGCAGATGCTCGAACTGCAGTCGCGAGTCAATTCGGATCGAATGGGTGTCGTCGTTACTGAGGTCGCGAAGAACACGCTCGGCCAGGGTGAGATCCTGGTGCAGCAGCGAGCCCGGTGGCTGGCGGTGACTGCGCTGTCGAATGCTGGACCAGGTGCGCCGCAGGTAGGCGATATCGGCGGCCAGCTCGGTGTCGCTGGCATCTTCTGCATTGGTTCGCAGGATGAAGCCGCCGTGCCCGGCACCGGCCGGCTCACTGCCCTGGTCGGCTTGTGCAGCCTGCGTGGCCAGCATCAACACACGCTCACGCAATTGCTCGCGCAACTCCGCCGATTCGATCTTCTGCGAAATGCCGATGTGGCTGTCTTGCGGCAGGTACACCAACAGCCGCCCGGCGATGCTGATCTGCGTGCTCAAGCGCGCACCCTTCGTGCCGATGGGGTCCTTGAGCACCTGCACCATCAGGCTTTGCCCTTCGAAGACAAGGCGTTCGATGGGCGTGGGGCTGGCCGCCGCACTGCCCTGCTCTTGCCGCGCGGCGATTTGCGAGTGCAGATCGGCCACGTGCAGGAAGGCCGCACGCTCCAGGCCGATTTCGACGAAGGCGCTTTGCATGCCCGGTAGCACCCTGACCACCTTGCCCAGGTACACATTGCCGACCAGGCCGCGCTCCAGCGAACGCTCCAGGTGCAGTTCCTGGATGGCGCCGTTCTCCACCACCGCTACCCGGGTTTCCTGCGGCGTCCAATTGATGAGGATGTCTTGCATGGCGCGAGTCTCGCACTAGAAGGCCACACGACAAGCGCGCAGAAGGGCCGCCGTTTCGTGCAGGGGCAGGCCCATGATGCCGCTGTAGCTGCCCTCGATGCGCGAAATCCATGCGGCCGCGCGGCCTTGGATGCCATAGGCCCCGGCCTTGCCGCGTGGCTCACCGCTGTCCACATAGTTCATCAGGGCATCCATTGCGATGGGCTCGAATCGGACCCGGGACACGCTCAGGGCCGCATAGCGGCGCCGTCCCAGCCCCACGGCCACAGCGGTGAGCACGCGATGGGTTCGGCCAGAGAGGGCGCGCAACATGGCCAGGGCCTCCTCATCGGATCCAGGCTTGCCCAGGATGCGCTGGCCGAGTACGACCGTGGTGTCGGCGCACAACACGGGTGCCATCGGAAGGCCGCGGCTGCGAAGGCGCTTCAAGGCCGCCTGCAGCTTCAGCCCGGTGACGCGCTGCACGTAGGCCTCGGCACCCTCGGCGGGTAAGCCAACTTCCAGCGCCTCCGCATCTTCCTGCGGCCCCGGCAGCAGCGGCTGGTGGGCCACACCCAGTTGATCCAGCAGCTGCGAGCGGCGCGGGCTCTGCGAGGCGAGGTAGACAAAAGAGTAGGCGCGCATTCGCGGGGGTCCGTCACTCTCGGTGGTAAGGATGGCCGATGGTCACGGTCCATGCTCGGTAGAGCGCCTCGGCCAGCATCACCCGCACAAAGGCATGGGGCAAGGTGAGATCGGACAGGCGCCAGGTTTCGTCGGCCAAGGACTTGATGCGCGAATCCAAGCCATCCGGGCCCCCGATGATCAGGGCCACGTCACGCCCCTCTGTGCGCCAGGCCTCCAGCCGCGAGGCCATGACCACGGTGCTCAGGCGCTGTCCGTGCTCGTCCAACACCACCACGCGACAGCCTTTGGGCAGGGCCGCCTCCAGCCGGGTGGCTTCGGCCGACATGCAGGACTCGGCTGAGTGGCCCGTTCGGCTCTGGGCCTTGATTTCCTTGAGTTCAAGCCGCAGCTCGGGTGGAAAGCGCTTGCAGAAGTCCTGCCAGGCCGCATCAGCCCAGGCCGGCATGCGCTGCCCGACGGCCAGGACCCACAGCTTCATGGATCAGGGCGCGCGTGACTTGCGGGCGGCGGTGGCCTTCTTCGCCGGGGCAGCCTTCTTTGCTGGGGCAGCCTTCTTTGCTGGGGCTGCCTTCTTGGCGGGAGCTGCCTTCTTGGCAGGGGCAGCCTTCTTCGCCGGCGCCGCCTTCTTGGCGGGGGCTGCCTTCTTCGCGGCGGCTGCCTTCTTCGCCGCCGGGGCACTGGCCTTGGGCAAGCCCTTGGCGGCTGCGGTCTTCAGGGCCACGGGTTTGTCACCCCAAATCTCCTCGAGGTGGTAGTACTCGCGGATGGTGGGCTGCATGATGTGGGCCACGGCGGCGCCACAGTCCACGATGATCCACTCGCCGTTGTCCTCACCCTCGGTGCGCAGCACCGCAAAACCGGCGGCCTTGACCGCATCGCGCACACTGGCCGCGAGTGCCTTGGTCTGGCGGTTGCTGGTGCCTGAGGCCACGATGACCCGCTCGAACAGCGGCGAAAGGTGTTCGGTGTTGAACACGCGGATGTTCTGGGCCTTGACGTCCTCGAGACCATCGACGATGGCGCGCTGCAGCTTGCGGATGTCCATTGGGCTCCTGGCGAATGGGCGGTGGGTGGATCAGGCCTGGGGGCTGGGGTCGACCGCATCACGGTACAAGCCCTGGTCGGCAATATAGCGCGCCACCGGCGCGCTGACGCGGTCAAGGACCGGACGCCCTGCGGCCACATCGTCACGAATGGCGGTGGATGACACGTCCCACGGCGCCATGTGAAGAGGCTCGATGGAAAGCGCCTGCAAGCCCGGCGCCAGGACGTCGGCCCCTCCCGGTCGCTGGGCCACTGCCAGACTCACCTTGGCCACCACCTCTTCCCAACGCTTCCAACTGGGCAGGTTGAGAAATTGATCCCAACCCAAGAGCAGGTGCCAGCGCACACCGGGGTAACGCTTGGCCAGCGTGCTCAGGGTATCGATGGTGTAGGTCGGGCCCTCACGCTCAATCTCGCAGGGCTCTATGCGCTGGCGCGCATCTCGGCCGATGGCCCGCTTCAGCATGGCCACACGGTGCGCGGCTGCGGTCAAGGGGCGGCTCTTCTGCCACGCTTGCCCCACCGGAACCCACCAAAGCTCGTCAATCGGCAACTGATCCAAGGCGGCCTGCGCCATGGCCATGTGACCCAGATGCACCGGGTCGAAACTGCCGCCCAACAAGGCCACTTGGCGTGGACGGGCATTCATGGTGGGCGTGCTGAAGGGCGGTTCAGTCGGGTGGCGTCGTGCGCGCGGCGGATCACCCGCGCAATCAGGCGATCGATCCGGGGCCTGTCCACGAGGCCCAATCGCGGGCACGAAGGAAGTCGGTGTACAGCCGCGCTTCGGGTGTGCCGGCCTCTGGCTTCCAGTCGTAACGCCACTTCACGATGGGCGGCATCGACATCAGGATGCTCTCTGTGCGGCCTCCAGACTGCAAACCGAACAAGGTGCCGCGGTCGAAGACCAGATTGAATTCGACATAGCGACCGCGCCGATAGGCCTGGAAATCACGCTCGCGCTCGCCGTAGGCCTGATCCCGTCGGCGCTGCACGATAGGGCGATAGGCCGGGATGAAGGCATCACCCACAGCCCGCATCATGGCGAAGCTGTCCTCAAAACCCAGGTCGGAGAAGTCATCGAAGAACACGCCGCCAATCCCGCGCGGCTCACCCCGATGCTTGAGGAAGAAGTACTCATCGCACCACTGCTTGAATCGTGGGTACTTGTCTTGTCCAAAGGGCTGCAAGGCAGCCTGGCAGGTTCTGTGGAAATGTGCGGCGTCCTCTTCCTGCCCGTAGTACGGGGTGAGGTCCATGCCGCCGCCGAACCACACAACCGGCTCGCGGCCCACAGGCCGCGCCGCAAACATGCGCACGTTCATGTGCACCGTCGGCACACAGGGGTTGCGGGGATGGATGACCAGCGACACGCCCATGGCCTCGAAGGGCGCGCCTGCCAGTTCGGGTCGGTGCTGGGTCGCCGACGGTGGCATGGCCTGCCCCATGACGTGACTGAAGTTGCACCCGCCGCGCTCGAAGACATGGCCTTCCTCCACCAAGCGCGATACGCCATCGCCCTGCAACCGCTCACCCGGCGCGCGTGTCCAGGCGTCGCGCAGGAAAGGTTGACCATCCTCTTGTTCAAGCGCAGCAATGATCTGGTCCTGAAGACCCAGCAGGTAGTGGCGAACGGGGGTGGTGTCCAGGTGCATGCTCATCGTGGGGTCAAGTCGGGTCGAGGTGGGTCAAGTGAACCCGCGGGATCAGGCCATTCGCACGGGCGAGGCATTGGCCGGGTGGTAGCCCTTGGGATCCCCCAAGAGGCCGGCGATGTGGGCCATATCGGATTCCTGTTGCCCACTGAGTCGAACGAAGGTCGACACCGCAATGTGCTTGCGGGAAAAGTCGATGGTGGCCAGCCCCAGCGGGACTCCGGCCTGATGGGCCACCCGATAGAAGCCGCTGCGCCAACCCGGGGTCAGGCTTCGGGTTCCCTCGGGTGCCACCACCAGCCAGGCGTAGGAGTCCTGAGCCACGCATTGCTGCAAGTGCTCGACAGCCTGCTCGACCAGCCCACCGGGGGCCGACCGGTTGACCGGCACGCCGCCCAACCACTTCAGCCAGGCGCCGAACAGCGGGATGCGAAACAGCGAGTCCTTGCCCCAGAAGTTGGCCGGCAGACCCATGGCCCATTTGGCCAGCAGGCCAATGGGAAAGTCGACATTGGAGGTATGGGGATAGACCACCATCACGCCCTGCCGGCCCGGCAGGCCGCCAAAGTCCAGCGTCCAGCCCAGGCGCTTGAGCATCCAACTGGCCACGCTGCTGCCCTGGAAGTGGACGGTCCGCTCGTGTATCGGTATGGTGCTCATGGGTACCTCGTACGGCTTGGCTCGCGGTCTACCACTCAACGCTTGATCGCGCGCCAACCGATGTCGTGGCGGTACTGTGCGCCGTCAAAACGGATGTCGGCCAGGTGTTGGTAGGCGCGCTGCTGCGCCGCCTTCACCGAATCGCCCAAGGCCGTCACACACAAGACCCGTCCGCCGCTGGTGCGCAGGATGCCGTCGGCGTCGCGGGCGGTCCCCGCATGGAATACGGTGGCGTCGTCGGCCGGTTTGGGCAACTGGGTGATGGTGTCACCTTTGCGCGGGGACTCGGGGTAGCCCTGCGCGGCCATCACCACACCCAGCGCCACGTGGCGGTCCCATTCCATGGGCGCGGCGTCCAAGGCACCACGGGTGGCATGCAGCATCACGTCCACCAGGTCGGTCTTGAGCCGCATCATGATGGGCTGGGTCTCTGGGTCACCCATGCGGGTGTTGAACTCCAGCGTCTTGGCGCGGCCCTGTGCATCGATCATCAGGCCCGCGTAGAGGAAGCCGGTGAATGGAATGCCGTCTGCCCGCATGCCTTCCACCGTGGGCATGATGATCTCGCGCATCACGCGCGCATGCACTTCGGGCGTCACCACGGGGGCAGGCGAATACGCGCCCATGCCGCCGGTGTTGGGCCCGGTGTCGCCGTCACCGATGCGCTTGTGGTCCTGGCTGGTGGCCATGGCCTGCACATGGGTGCCGTCGCACATGACGATGAAACTGGCCTCTTCACCATCCAGGAATTCTTCGATCACCACGCGCGCGCCGCCCGCGTTGTGCTGCACACCCAGCTTGTTGTCCAGCAACATGAAGTCGATGGCCTGGTGCGCCTCGTCCAGCGAGGCAGCCACCACCACGCCCTTGCCGGCCGCCAGGCCATCGGCCTTGATGACGATGGGAGCGCCTTTGGCGTTCACATACTCGTGCGCGGCCGCCGCATCCGTGAAGGTCTCGTACTCGGCCGTCGGAATACGGTGCCGCTTCATGAAGTCCTTGGCGAAGGCCTTGGAGCTTTCCAGTTGGGCCGCCGCCTTGGTGGGGCCGAAGATGTGCAGACCGCGGCGGCGGAACTCGTCCACCACGCCGGCCGCCAAGGGGGCCTCGGGGCCCACCACCGTGAGCTCCACCTTGTTGGCCAAGGCAAACTCGGCCAAGGCAGGGATGTCGCTCACGCCGTCGTAGGCGATGTTGGTCAGGTTCGGATCCAGTGCGGTGCCGCCATTTCCAGGTGCCACGAACACCTTCTGCGCCTTGGGGCTGCGCGCGAGCTTCCAGGCCAGCGCATGTTCGCGGCCACCTCCACCAATCACCAGGATGTTCATTCGTCGATCTCGGCGTTGTGGAAGACGTTCTGCACGTCGTCGAGGTCTTCGATCACATCCAAGAGTTTTTGCATGCGAACGCCGTCTTCTCCGCCCAGGGCAATGGTGTTCTCCGCGCGCATCGTGACCTCGGCCACCTCAGCCTTCAAGCCGGCCGCATCCAAGGCCTTGCCCACGGCTTCAAAGTCGCCCGGGGCGGTCAGTACCTCGATGACCCCATCGTCACCGGTGACCACATCCTCGGCGCCGGCGTCCAGGGTCACTTCCATGACCTTGTCTTCACTGGTGCCGGGCGCGAATATGAATTGGCCACAGTGCTTGAACTGGAAGGCCACCGAGCCTTCGGTGCCCAGGTTGCCGCCGTACTTCGAGAAAGCGTGGCGAACCTCGGCCACCGTGCGCACCCGGT
>JBEAWD010000089.1:0-5689 GCA_041160585.1 Pseudomonadota bacterium
ACCTGCTCGACATCCGGGATGGGGGCTTCATGCTCTGGCCCGGCGTGCTCGTGGGTGTGTCCGTTCTGGTGTGGCGGGTGCAGCGCACCGTTGTGCACTCGCGCCGCATCGTCGGGGCCACTGCAGTCGCAGGCCTGATGCTGTGGTGGCTCAGTACCAGTGCCATTCTGTGGTTCAAGCCGGCACCCGGTCAGCACCTTGGTGATGTGGCGGTGACCCTGCTGCCGCTCAACGGCTCGATCACGCCGGGCGCGGCATCCGTGGCGGCTGAGCCATCGCCCAACTTGACGCCCACGGTACCGCGCCACACCCTGGAAACCATCGCCCAGCGTGCGGGCGGCAAACCGGTGGTGCTCAATCTGTGGGCCACCTGGTGCGGCCCGTGCCGCGCCGAAATGCCCTTGTTGGCCAAGGCCCAGCGTGAGCATCCCGAGGTGCTGTTCGTTCTGGTCAACCAAGGCGAAACCGAGGCCACCATCCTGGCCTATCTGCAGCGCGAAGGGCTCAGGCTCGACGAGGTGTGGCGCGACCCGGTCTCGGCGATGGGCCCCGCCGTGGGCTCCAGCGGCCTGCCCACCACCGTCTTCTTCGATGCCCAGGGCCGGCGCCAGGGTGCGCACGTGGGTGTCTTGTCCGAGGCAGCGATCAGGGTGATTGTGCGAAAGGTCGCGGCGCCATCCGGGTCTTCCTAGAATCAATTGGCGCACCTTGTGGTGCTGCTCGGTTTTCACCCCCAAACAAGCAGGATGTATAGACCATGACCAAGCCCCTTCGCTTCGTGTGTGCCGCCGCGTTGACGGTGGTGTCCCTGATGAACCCGGCCCATGCGCAGGTGACGGTGTCCGATCCCTGGGTGCGCGCCACCGTGCCGCAACAGAAGGCCACGGGGATGTTCGCCAGCGTGGTGTCGGCCAAAGGCGGCAAGGTGGTGTCGGCCTCATCGCCGGTGGCCGATGTGGTGGAGATCCACGAAATGGCCATGGAAAACAACGTGATGCGCATGCGCGCCATCCCGGCCCTCGAGCTGCCCGCGGGTAAGGCCGTGGAACTCAAGCCAGGCGGTTTCCATGTGATGCTGATGGGCTTGAAGCAGCAGGTCAAGGAAGGCGACAGCGTGCCCGTGACCCTGGTGATCGAGGGCAAGGATGGCAAGCGGGAGAACGTGGAAGTCAAGGCTGCCGCACGCGCCACCAACAGCGCGGGGGGTGGCCATCACCAGGGCGGGCATCGCCACTGATGGCATGGCGCTGGCCATGCAAGTTTTGAGCCGGTGGCAGGGTGGGGCGCGGTGGCCGATCAGGGTCGCCCGTTCGGTGCTGAGCCTGCTGGGCTTGCTGTTCAGCGTTGGCACGGCCCAGGCCGGCAAGGCCCATGAGCATGGTGCGGGCAAGCTCAACATCGTTCAGGACGGCACCGGCACCTACTCTCTGGAACTGGAGTTGCCGCTGGACAGTCTCGTGGGTTTTGAGCGCCCACCGCGAACCGCGACCGAACGGCAGGCGGCCGAGGCAGCGATGGCGCGGCTTCGCGACCCTGCCGTGCTGTTTCGCCTGCCGCCTGCTGCAGGATGCGCCGTGCATCTCAAGGAGGTGACGGTGCCGGTTTGGGCGGCGGCCGAGCGTGGGGCCTCGGCCACTCAGTCGGCGTCAGCACACGCCGACGCCCATGCGTCCTTCGGCGTGCAATGCCCTTCAAGGGCGACGGCGCAAAGTCTGGACCTGCTCCTGTTCGATGCCTTTCCCCGGCTCAAGCGCCTGGATGTGCAGGCGGCGCTGAGCGCCGGCCAGCGCCGCTTCAAGCTGACGCCCACGCAGCGCCGCGTCGACCTGGGACCCTAGCGCGACAGCCGTTCAGCGAAAGCCCACGCGGTCCAGCATCTGCTGCACCTTGACCTGGTTCATGCCCACCACGCTGGTGGGAACCACCTCGGACTTGAAGGCCGCGCCGCTCGTCATTGCCTTGAGCGCCGCGTTGTCAAAGCTCACCCCTTTGGCCACGGGCCACTCGTTGTTGCCGTCGGCGAAGTAACGCTGGGCCTCGGGGCTGGCCAGGTACTCCAGGAACTTCACCGCCGCTGTCGTGTTCTTCGAATGGCGGGCCACTGCGCCGCCGGCGATGTTCACGTGCGTGCCCCAGCTGGCCTGGTTGGGGAAGACGATGCCGATGCGTCCCACCACCGCCTTGTCTTCCGGTTTGTTCGAGCGCATTAACCGGGCCAGGTAGTAGCTGTTGGTCAGGGCCACGCCACATTCGCCCGATGCCACGGCCCTGATCTGGTCGGTGTCGCCGCCCTTGGGCGTTCTGGCCATGTTGGTCACCAGGCCGCGCAGCCAGGCCTCGGTCTTCTCGGGGCCGATGTGTTCCACCATCGAGCCGAACAAACTCAGGTTGTAAGGGTGCGAACCCGAGCGGGTGCACAGGCGGCCCTTGTTCTTGGGCTCGGCCAGCTCCTCGTAGGTGTCCACATCTTCAGCCTTCACCTTGGCCTTGTCGTACACCACCACACGGGCCCGGGTGGAAAAGCCAAACCAGGCCGTGCTGCCATCGGATTCGGTCTTGGCGCGCAGGTGGGCGGGGATGGCAGCATCCAAGGCCGCCGACCTCACTGGCAGGAACAGGCCGTCCACCTGTGCGCGCCACAGGCGCGCGGCGTCCACCAACAGGACCACATCGGCCGGCGAGGAAGCCCCCTCGGTCTGCAGCCGCGCCAGGATGCCGGCATCGTCGGCGTCCACCCGCTGGATCCGAATGCCAGTGGCTTTGGTGAAGTTGGCGTAGAGGGCCTCGTCGGTGCTGTAGTGGCGGGCCGAATACAGGTTGAGGACGGGCTGTTGGGCCCAGGCGGCAGTGGGAGCGAGTTGCGCCATGCCAAGGGTGCTCACGCCGATGGCCACGGTCAGGAGGTGCTTGAGGGGAATTCGAATCGTCATGGTGGGGCCGCCTTGGGCGGCTTGAATGGAGTGGCGTTGACCGGGACAATAACACAAATGGGAATGATTCGCAATTGCGATAAAAGCCCTACCCCGGGCGGGCGTTCAGGGGCCGCCGCGCACTCAGTCCGGCACGTCGGCTTGCGTGACCGCCTGAACCGCCTGGAAGTGCGTGAGGAACACCTGGCCACTCAGATGCCCGATCCACTCCGAGCGTTGCAGCCGGTCCATCACCGGCCCCTTCACTTCCGACAGGTGCAGCCGGATGCCCGCATCACGCAAGCGGTGGGAGATCGATTCCAGGCTGTCCAGCGCGCTGGCGTCTACGTCGTTGATGGCCGAGCACTGCAAAACCACATGCTGAAGCTCGGGGCGCTGCGCCACGGCCTCATTGATGCGGTCTTCCAACGCTCTCGCATTGGCGAAGTACAGGCTTTCATCCACGCGAAGCGACAGGACCGTGGGATGCGTCACCACCTGGTGCCGAAGGACATTTCGGAAGTGTTCGGTGCCGGGTACCAGGCCCACCTCGGCAATGTGGGGTTGACTGGTGCGCGCCAGGTACATCAGCAACGACACCATCACGCCCAGCACGAGGCCGATCTCGACGCCGACGGCCAGGGTGGCCAACAGCGTGGCCATCAAGGCGGCGAAGTCAGCCCGTGAGTAACGCCAGGTGCGGCCGATCGTGCCCAAATCCACGAGGGCCAGCACGGCCACCACGATGGTGGCGGCCAGGGTGGCCAGGGGCAGGGCGACCAGCCAGGGCGTGAGCAGCAGCGCGGCCAGCAGCAGACCCAGGCCTGTCATCAGCCCTGCGCCTGGTGTGCGCGCACCGGCGTCGAAGTTCACCACCGAACGCGAAAAGCCGCCCGATACCGGATAGCCGCCGGTGAAGGCCGTGCCCACATTGGCCGCTCCCAGCGCCACCAACTCCTGGTTCGGCTCGATGCGCTGGCGCCGGCGTGCGGCCAGCGTCTGCCCCACCGATACAGACTCCACGAAGCCCACGATGCTGATGAGCAGCGCTGGCAGCAGCAACTGTTGCCACAGCTCGGGGTTCCAGGACGGCGCGGTGAGCGGCGGCAGGCCTTGCGGGATCGAGCCCACCACCTTTACGCCCTGAGAGGCCCAGTCGAAGCCCGCACTCAAGGCCGTGGTCACGATGATGGCGGCCACCGGCCCCATCTTGGCGCCCAGGTCGGCCGCGCGGGGGCTCAGGCCCATGCGCACCAGCAAGGGCTTGAGTCCTTGCCGTACCCAGAACAGGAACGCGACCGTGGCCAGACCGCTGATGAGGGTCAGCCGATGGGTGTTCGAGGCCTCCTGCCACAGCGACTGCAGCATCTCGGGCAGGGTGTGCCCACCACCGCCCACGCCCATCAGCGTCTTGAACTGGCTGGCGGCAATCAGCAGACCCGACGCCGTGACGAAGCCCGAGATCACCGGATGGCTGAGGAAGTTGGCCAGGAACCCCAGGCGAAGGATGCCCATCAGGGTCAGCATGACGCCGCTGAGCAGGGCCAGCGCCAGTGCAACATCCAGATAAGCCGCACTGCCAGCCTTTGCGAACTCGCCCACCGTCGCAGCCGTCATCAGCGACACCACCGCCACCGGCCCCACGGCCAGGGCGCCCGAGGTGCCGAACAGTGCGTACAGAATGGGCGGCACCATGCCGGCGTACAGGCCCACCTCGGGCGGCAAACCCGCAAGCAAGGCGTAGGCCAGGCTCTGAGGAATCACCATCACGGTCACGATGGCCGCAGCCACCGAATCATCTACGACGGCGCTCCCCTTGTAGCCGCGCGCCCAGTCCAGGATGGTCAGGCGGGGCAGGGCGGGTTTCCAGCTCATGTCGTGGTCAGTCTCAGGCCGCTGCCGCCTTCATGCGCCGGCCTTCCAGCCACTCGAAGGCCAACATGCCCAGCACCATCGCTATCACGAACACCACGGCCTTGTCCTGCCCTGCACCCAGTGAGACCAGCGCGGGCCCCGGGCAGAAGCCGGCCAGGCCCCAGCCCGCACCGAACACCAGACTGCCGATCACCAGGCGCTTGTCGATGTCTTGCGAAGTGGGCAGCCGCATCGCCCCGCCCAGGAAGTTCTGGGTGCGGCGCTTGGCCATGCTGAAGGCAAAGAAACCCACGGCAATGGCGCCGCCCATGACGAAGGCCAGCGAGGGGTCCCATTGACCGAATAGGTCCAGGAAGCCGATGACCTTGCCCGGGTCGGTCATGCCTGAGAGGATGAGGCCAAAGCCAAACAGCAGGCCGATGAGGAATTCGGACAGGCCGTGTTCGAGGAAGTGCTTCTTCATGCGATTCTCCTTGAGGGATTCAGCCCAACAGGTGCTTGGCGACGAACACGGTGGCAAAGCCCATGCCCATGAAGGCTAAGGTGGCCACCAGCGAGCGCGGCGACAGGCGCGACAGGCCGCACACGCCGTGGCCGCTGGTGCAGCCCGAGGCATAGCGGGTACCAATGCCCACCAGCAGGCCTGCAGCCACCACCGTGCCCCAGCCCGCATCAATGCGCACCTCCCAGGGGCCGCGCAATCCTGCGTACAGCATCGGCGCAGCCAGCAACCCCAGCACGAAGGCCACGCGCCACATCACGTCGCCGCCCTTGGGCTTGAGCAGGCCGCCCAGGATGCCGCTGATGCCCAGGATGCGGCCATTGACGAGCACGAACAGCGCCGAGGCCAGTCCGAGCAGAATGCCGCCGGCCAGAGAGGCCCAGGGCGTGAAGTGATTCCAATC
>JBEAWD010000100.1:0-2918 GCA_041160585.1 Pseudomonadota bacterium
CCTGGTTCAAGGAGCGAATCGCCGCCAACTGATCGATGGGCCGCAGATACAGGGCCGCGCCCAACGGGTTGGTCTGTTGCTCGTCATGATGCTCCAGTCCGAGCACCACGTAACCCCTGGAGGCCAGATGCTCGGCCAGGTAACTCATCACCGGAGCCCAGTTCATGAGGCCGTGTGAGATCACCACCACCGGAAACCGCCCCTCGCGCGCGACGGGTGCATCCACCTTCGCCACGGACGGGACCGAAACACGCATCGGCGACTTCGGCAGTGGCCTCCACGGGTGGCTGGTCAGTTCGGCGCTGATGACAGTCGACTCGGGCTTCGGACCTTCCGCCGGATACCAGAGCCAGGCCTTGACCTGCCGCTGACTCGCGGGTGCCGGGCTCTGCGGATCTGGCGCTGCGTTGAAATCGGGCATGGGCCCGACATCCACGACCCACTGACTCAAACCCACCGAGCGGCTTCCGGGCTGAGCCAACTCGGGTGCATCGACTCGAGCGTTCGCCGGTCCGAAGGTCAACCCCAGAAGGAAGACGCAGAGCCCATGCAGCCAAAGACGACCTGATTTCTTCATCGCTGAAACACCTCGGATTGCCACAGGGGTGAACTGCTCTTGAGCAGTCGGGAAAGAATCAACATGCGGGCCACGTCCCGGCCACTGAGCACGCTGG
This sequence comes from Pseudomonadota bacterium, assembly GCA_041160585.1. Taxonomy (GTDB): domain Bacteria; phylum Pseudomonadota; class Gammaproteobacteria; order Burkholderiales; family Burkholderiaceae_C; genus RFTU01. Next base: position 675 of record JBEAWD010000100.1, read on the forward strand.
TGACCATGACCTCGGTCCACAGCATTTCGCTGCGGGGCGAGTCCGTCACCGCCAGGACCTTGGCATCCAGCTCATAGTCCGTCTCAGTGAACATGGGGCCATGGATCCACTGCCACTCGATGGCACCGAACAAGCCGACAAACCGCTTGTCGGGAATGGGCAGATGGTCCTCGAAAGCCCGCGCGGCATGCACGGCGGCCGACAGCGGCGCCAGCCCCACGCCCTGGATGTCGGCATGGGCCAGCTCCGCACGACACTCGGTGATGATGTCCAAGCGCTTGAGCACATCGGCACGCGGGATCCGGGTGCGCACGCCGCGCATCGTCCAGCCGCATTGAACCTGCGCCAGGATGCGCGGCGCAGCCCCTGGCTGCATCTGCTGCATGCGTTGGCGCACCGCCCCCTGGCCATCCAGGCTCAAGGAGGCCGACCCTTCGAGGACCACGGCGCCGGCCGCGTTGACCATGCGCACCCCTCTTCGGTGGCCACCCTCGACGGCGATCTGCGCCTGGACCGGTTCACCGTCCAAGGAAGGCTCTCGAAACCAGAGTGAGAGCCCGCCCGTTTGCTGCCAAGGATCGCCCCACACATGGCGCAGCAGCGGGAGGAATTGCTCCATGTGAATCGAGCCGGCGATCGTGCCGCCTCGAAAGCCCAGCCCCCGGGCGGTCGCGTCGTCGTGGATCGAGCCCACTTCGTGACTGGAGTTGTTGCGGGGACGGCGCCAGGGGCCGCACCACCAGCCCTCGGCGGCACTGACCTCGAAGGGCTCGTCGGCCCGGATCGTGGCCGATGTCACGCAAGCCCCAGCACGCGCTTGGCGATGATGTCGCGCTGAACCTCGTTGGTGCCACCGGCGATGCTGGCCGATCGCCCGATCAGATAGGTGCTGACCTCTTCGCGAAAGCCCTGATCCTCGAAGCTGTAGGGTATGGCCTGCAGACCAGCGCATTCGACGAACAATTCGGTCAGACGTTGGAGCACCTGGGTGCCCTGCAGCTTGAGGATCGACGACTGTGCACCTGGTGCCTGCCCGGAGGCGGTTTCCGCCAGGGTTCGAAGTTCGGTGATCTCCAGGGCCATGAGCTCAACCTCCACTTCGGCCAGCTTGGCCCGGAACAGAGGATCCTCAGCCAGCGAGCCGCCTTCCACAGGGGTTCGGGCTGCCGCTTCGCGCAGCCGCCGGAGTCTGCGAGTGGAGTCAGCCACGTAGGCCAGGCCCGTGCGCTCGTGCGTCAGCAGCCCCTTGGCATATCTCCAGCCCTGGCCTTCCTCACCCACCCGTTGGTCCACCGGCACGCGCACGTTGTCGAAGGTCACCGTGTTGAGCGTGGAGTGACGGCCGTCGATCGTGACGATCGGCTTGACCGAGACACCGGGTGAACGCATGTCGATCAACAGGAACGTGATCCCGTCCTGAGGCCGAGGGCCGCGTTCGGTTCGAACGATGCAGAAGATCCAATCGGCGATGTGCGCATAGCTCGTCCAGGTCTTGACGCCGTTGACGACATAGTGATCGCCCACGAGTTCCGCACGAGTGCGCAGGCTGGCGAGATCCGAGCCGGCTTCCGGTTCCGAATACCCCTGACACCACTCCACTGAGTTGTTGAGAATCCCTGGCAGAAAGCGCTGGCACTGTTGCGGGCTGCCATACGTGTACAGAACAGGGGCCAACATGAACATCCCCATGCCGCCCATGCGCGCGGGGACACCGGCCAGCGACGTTTCTCGCTCCCAGATGTACTTCTGCGTGACGGACCACCCTGTGCCTCCAAACTCCACCGGCCATTGGTAGGCCGCCCAGCCCTGGCGCACAAGGGCCTCAGCCCACCGGTCCTCGTCGGCCGTATCCCGCCGAAAGGGCTGATGCGGTGGGAAGTGTTGAGAGATGAACGCGCGGACCTCGGCTTGGAAGGCCAGCTCGTGAGCATCAAATGAAAGTTTCACCGCTGAACTCCTGCGCTGGAATGCCCATGTGTGCGGTGGCGCGGGGCCGAGCGCATAATTGGACAGCTGGTCAGTACGCGACTGGATCGATGCCCATGGCCAAGACCCCCAATCTGAAAAGCCCGACGGTGTCCGCGCCCGGACCCCGCCGGCAGCGCCTGACGCCTGAAGTTCGTGCCGATCAGATCCTTGACGCGGCCGCGCGGTTGATCATCGAAGAGGGGTTGACTGAACTCTCGATGGAGCGACTCGGACGGGCCGCTGGCGTCAGCAAGGCCCTGATCTACAACTACTTCC
>JBEAWD010000101.1:0-6016 GCA_041160585.1 Pseudomonadota bacterium
GGTGAAACCGTTGGACAGCGTGAAGGCCAGCTGCGAAATCGGGTTGGCGCCGGCTTCGGCGATGTGGTAACCGCTGATGGACACCGAGTAAAAGTTGCGCACGTCGTGGTGCACAAAGTACTGCGCGATGTCGCCCATGACCTTCAGGCTGAACTCGGTCGAGAAGATGCAGGTGTTCTGGCCCTGGTCCTCTTTCAGGATGTCGGCCTGCACCGTGCCGCGCACATTGGCCAGCACCCATTCCTTGATCTTGGCGGTTTCGGTTTCGGTCGGCTCGCGGCCGTTCTCGGCCTTGAACTTGTCGAGGTTCTGGTCGATGGCCGTGTTCATGAACATGGCCAGGATCGAGGGCGCAGGGCCGTTGATGGTCATCGACACGCTGGTGCTCGGGTTGCACAGGTCAAAGCCCGAGTACAGCACCTTCATGTCGTCCAGCGTGGCCACGTTCACACCCGAGTTGCCGATCTTGCCGTAGATGTCGGGGCGCAGGTCGGGGTCGTTGCCGTACAGCGTGACCGAGTCAAACGCCGTGGACAAGCGCTTGGCGGGCAGTCCCTCAGACACCAGCTTGAAGCGGCGGTTGGTGCGGAAGGGGTCGCCTTCACCGGCGAACATGCGCGTGGGGTCTTCACCTTCGCGCTTGAAAGCGAAGGTGCCTGCGGTGTAGGGATAGCTGCCGGGCACGTTGTCCAGCATCAACCACTTGAGGACTTCGCCGTCGTCTTCGTATTGGGGCAAGGCCACCTTGCGGATGGTGGTGCCACTGAGTGACTTGGTGGTGAGCGCCGTGCGGATTTCCTTGTCGCGGATCTTCACCACGTATTCGTCGCCCGCATAGGCTTTTTGCATGTCGGGCCATTGGGCCAGCAACTTGCGTGCGTGGGGGTCTTGATTTTGTTCGCGTTGCACAGCCAGGTCAATCGCGGCTTCGGCGGCTTTGGCGCGACCGGTTTTGCCCACTTCGAGCATGCGGGCGGCGGCGCGCAGTTGCTGGATTTCGCGCGCCAGGCGCGATTGTTCGATGGCGCGCTTTTTGTAGCCGCGCACGGTGTCGCTGATCTCGGCCAGGTACCGGGTGCGCGCGGCCGGCACCACGGGTGTCTGGTTGGTGCTGTGGCGCACAGCCACGCGGGGCAGGCTACCCGGCCCGGCCTGCAGGCCGAGCGCCTGGAGGCGCGGCAGCAGGGCCTGGTAGAGCGCGGTGACGCCGTCATCGTTGAACCGTGCCGCCATGGTGCCGAACACCGGCATCTGGTCGGCAGGGGTCGTCCAGGCCTCCTTGTTGCGCTGCACCTGCTTGGCCACATCGCGCAGCGCATCGAGCGCGCCCTTGCGGTCGAACTTGTTGATGGCCACGTACTCGGCGAAATCCAGCATGTCGATCTTCTCGAGCTGGCTGGCCGCGCCGAATTCGGGGGTCATCACGTACATCGGCACGTCCACATGCGGCACGATGGCCGCATCACCCTGGCCGATACCTGAGGTTTCCACGATCACCAGATCGAAACCCGCGGCGCGGCAGGCGGCCACCACATCCGGCAGGGCCTGGGAGATCTCACTGCCGGCTTCGCGGGTGGCCAGGGAGCGCATGAAGACGCGGTGCCCGCCGCCAGCGGCGCCGGCCGAGGAGGCCGAGGAGGCCGAGGAGGCCGACCACTCACCGATGGCATTCATGCGGATGCGGTCGCCCAGCAGAGCCCCGCCACTCTTGCGGCGGGAAGGGTCGATGGAGATCACCGCGATGCGCAGTGCATCGTGTTGGTCCAGCCGGATGCGGCGGATCAATTCGTCGGTGAGTGAGGACTTGCCTGCGCCGCCGGTCCCAGTAATGCCCAGCACGGGAGCCTTATGGACCGCCGCGGCCCCGCGCACGGCGTTCAGCAGCTTCGGATCGGCCTTGCCGTTTTCCAGGGCGGTGATGAGTTGAGCCAGTGCTCGCCAGGCGGCTTCGCCGTGACCCTGAACCGCCGCGATGCTGGTCGGTGCGTGCGCCGAAAGATCCCGGTCGCAGCGCATCATCATTTCGCCGATCATGCCCTGCAGCCCCATGCGCTGTCCGTCCTCGGGGCTGTAGATGCGCACGCCGTGTTCGTTGAGATCGCGGATTTCGGCCGGCACGATCACGCCGCCGCCGCCGCCGAAGACCTGGATGTGCTCACCGCCCCGTGCGCGCAGCAGGTCCACCATGTACTTGAAGTACTCGACGTGACCGCCCTGGTAGGAGCTCACCGCAATCCCCTGCACGTCTTCCTGCAGTGCGGCGGTGACCACTTCGTTCACCGATCGGTTGTGGCCCAGGTGGATGACCTCTGCGCCCATGCCTTGCAGGATGCGGCGCATGATGTTGATGGCCGCGTCGTGCCCGTCGAACAGGCTCGCGGCCGTGACGAAGCGCACCTTGTGCGTAGGGCGGTAGTTGGCCAATGCCTTGAAGTCGGCGGACAGGTCGGTCATGAACACCTCGGCAACAGCATTTCAATTGAATTGACGTTAACGTAAACGTCAATCTGCAATCATGCCACCGAATTCTTGCTTGCGGCGGACGGCCCGGGAAGGGCCCGCACCGTGCCCTGCAGCTCTGTTACCCTGCGGCCCGTGAGTTTTCTGGCCATCGACATCGGCAACACCAGGCTGAAGTGGGCGCTGTACGAATCGGCGGCGCCCGGGGCGGTGCCGCGCCTGCACGGGGCGGTGTTCCTGGAGAACATCGACGCACTGGCCGAAGGCGACTGGCGCGCCATTGCCGCGCCGAGGGCCATCCTGGGCTGCAACGTGGCCGGCGACGCGGTGCGGCGCCGGGTGGAAGAGCAGATGGAGCTGTGGGATGCCGGCCCCCGCTGGGTCGTGCCCTCGGCACAGGATGCCGGGGTCACCAACGGCTACGACCACCCCACGCGGCTGGGCGCAGACCGCTGGACCGCCCTGATCGGCGCGCGCTGGCACGTGCTCAACCGTGGCCTGTCGCAGCCGGCCCTGGTGGTGATGATCGGCACGGCGGTGACGGTGGATGCACTCGACGCGCAGGGCACCTTCCTCGGCGGTCTGATCCTGCCCGGACACGGCATCATGTTGCGCGCACTGGAATCGGGAACCGCCGGCCTGCGCGTGCCCACGGGTGAGGTCAGCCAGTTCCCCACCAACACCTCCGACGCCCTGACCAGTGGCGGCAACTACGCCATCACCGGGGCCATCGAGCGCATGCATCGCCACCTGAAGCACCGCACCGGTGTGACGCCGCTGACCCTGATCACCGGCGGAGCGGGCTGGAAGGTGGCGCCCCACCTGCAGATCGAGCACGAAGGGGTCGAGGGGCTGATCTTCGATGGCCTCCTGGCCATGCAGGCCCAGCGTGAGGCCGGCGTCCCCACGGGTCAGTCCCGGGCCTTCGCGCCAGGGCAATAGAGGAGCGGCGTCGGCGGTGACAGCCGATCAGAGGATGAACCGCGACAGGTCTTCGTTGCGCGACAGGTCGCTGAGTTTGTCGTCTACTTGCTGGGCCCCGATTCGCACAAGGGTGCCCGCCAGCCTCGGGGCGTCGAAGCTGATCTCATCGAGCAGGCGCTCCATCACCGTGGCCAATCGCCGGGCGCCGATGTTTTCCATGCGCTCGTTCACTTCGTAGGCAATCTGGGCCAAGCGGCTGATGGCCTCAGCTTCGAACACCAGTTCCACCCCTTCGGTGGCCAGCAGCGCCTGATACTGCTTGACGATGCTGGCGTGGGTGCTGGTGAGGATGGCCTCAAAGTCCTGCACGCTCAGGGCGGCAAGCTCCACCCGGATCGGAAAGCGGCCCTGCAATTCGGGGATCAGGTCACTGGGCTTGGCCAGGTGAAAGGCGCCGGAGGCAATGAACAGGATGTGGTCGGTCTTGACCGGGCCGTACTTGGTGCTCACGGTTGTGCCCTCGACCAGGGGCAGCAGGTCACGCTGCACGCCCTGGCGCGAGACTTCGGCGGTGCCGCCACCCTCGCTGCGCGAACACACCTTGTCGATCTCGTCGATGAAGACGATGCCATTGCCCTCGGCATGCGCCAGCGCGGCCGCCTTGATCTCGTCCTCGTTCACCAGTTTGGCGGCTTCTTCCTCCACCAACAGCTTCAGGGCTTCGCGAATCTTGAGCCGGCGTGTCTTGCGCCGTCCGGCACCCATCTGCGAGAACAGCCCCTTGAGCTGCTCGGCCATGTCCTCCATGCCCTGGGGGCCCATCACCTCCAGGGTGGGGCGCGCCTCGGCGAGCTCAATCTCGATCTCCGTATCGTCCAAGGAGCCTTCGCGCAGGCGCTTGCGAAAGGTTTGCCGAGCTGCGCTGTCGGCGGCCGGTCGGGCCGGTGCGGGCGTCTCCCCAAACCCGAAGGGCGAAGAGGCCGCCGACGAGCGCGGCGGTGGGATCAACACGTCCAGGATGCGGTCCTCCGCTGCGTCCTCGGCCAAGCTGCGCTTGGCGCGCACCTGGCGTTCGCGTTCCTGTTTCACCGCCACATCCACCAGGTCGCGCACGATGGTGTCCACGTCCTTGCCCACATAGCCCACCTCGGTGAACTTGGTGGCTTCGACCTTGATGAAGGGTGCGTCAGCCAGTCGGGCCAGGCGCCGCGCGATTTCTGTCTTGCCCACGCCGGTGGGGCCGATCATCAGGATGTTCTTGGGGGTGATCTCGTGGCGCAGCTTGTCATCCACCTGTTGGCGCCGCCAGCGGTTGCGCAGCGCAATGGCCACCGCGCGCTTGGCCTGCTGCTGGCCCACGATGTGCTGGTCCAGTTCAGAGACGATCTCCTGTGGCGTCATGGCGCTCATGGCGGTTCTTTCTGGCGACAGTTCAGGCGGTGCGCTCGCGTTCAGTCCAGCACTTCGATCGTGTGGTTCTGATTCGTGTAGATGCAGAGATCCCCCGCAATTTCAAGGGCCCGCTTGACGATTTCGGGCGCCGCCAGATCGGTATGTGCCAGCAAGGCTTGAGCAGCGGCCTGCGCATAGGCACCACCGGAGCCGATGGCCACGATGCCGCGCTCGGGCTCCAGTACATCGCCGTTGCCGGTGATGATGAGGCTGGCGCTGCGGTCGGCCACCGCCAACATCGCCTCCAGACGGCGAAGGACGCGGTCGGTGCGCCAATCCCGAGTGAGCTCGATGGCCGCGCGCGCCAAGTGGCCCTGGTGCTTCTCGAGCTTGGCCTCGAAACGTTCAAACAGGGTGAAGGCATCGGCTGTGGCGCCGGCAAAGCCGGCCAGCACCTGGTCCTTGTGCAGCTTGCGCACCTTGCGGGCGCTGGCCTTGACGACGATGTGGCCCAGCGTGACCTGGCCATCGCCGCCCAGGGCGACTTGCCAACTGCCGTCAGGCCGTTGGCGGCGCACGCTGACGATCGTGGTGCCGTGGTAGACGGGCGATGAACCGGAGGCGTCGCGTTCAGTCACCGAACATGCGCTGCTTGAGTTCGCGACGCTGCTGCGCCTCCAGCGAGAGCGTGGCGGTGGGGCGTGCCAGCAGCCGGCCCAGGCCGATGGGCTCGCCGGTCTCTTCGCAGTACCCGTACTCGCCGGCGTCGATTCGGGCCAGGGACTGCGAAATCTTGCGCAGCAGCTTGCGCTCGCGGTCGCGCGTGCGTAGCTCCAGGGCGTGCTCTTCCTCGATGGTGGCGCGGTCGGCCGGGTCGGGCACGATGGTGGTGTCTTCGCGCAGGTGCTCGGTGGTTTCGCCGGCGTTGGACAGCAGGTCCTCCTTGAGCGCATTCAGGCGCGCCTTGAAGAACTCGACCTGCTTGTCGTTCATGTACTCGCCCTCGGGCATGGCCAGCAACTCGGGCTCGGAAAGGTCACGACCGGCCTTGGTCTTCCACGCATTGGCCAGCTTCGGATCGGCCTTTGCGGCCGGCCGGGTGTCAAGCATCGGTTCGGGCAAGTGGCGGGCGCTGGGCTTGGCGGGCGCGAAGCGGTCGGCGAATCGGTTGGCCGGGTGAATCGGTGCTGCCGGTACCGGTTGGCTGTTGGCCTCGTGGCGACTGGATTTGCCCCTGGAG
>JBEAWD010000147.1:0-3208 GCA_041160585.1 Pseudomonadota bacterium
GGATGGGTCTTGGCGACAGGCCAGGGGGCGGGACACGAACAGGGGGATGCCGGCCGCCTGGGCGGCCCACTGCAGACGGCGCAGGTGCTGGGCCTGGGCATGGCGGGTGAGCCACCAGATGCCGCAGATGCCGCTGTTGTGCAGCATCTGTTCGACCGCCCAGGCCGCATCGGCTTCGGTGGCAGGCCGCAGGCACAACAGGCGCTGCGGCTGCAAGCCCAGGTGGGCCACGCCCGGCGCGTGAAGACGCCAGGGGCTGCGCCCCAACATCACCCAAGCCAGGCGGGCAGCCGGCTGCGCCTGGCTGATGCGGGACCAATGGGGGGCCAGCAGGGCGCCTTCGTACAGGCCGGGCTGCGCGCACAGCAGTTCCACCAAGCCGCCGGCCGGCCAGCCTCCGCCGGGCAAGTGGGTATCCAAGGCCGCGTAACCGGTGGACCAGGAATCCGTGGGCCGGGCGCAGGCATCGGCCCGCCACACGCCCGGCAGGTTGAGGGCCTGGGCCGGTGGAGCGGAACCGACGGACTGAGGCTGAGCCAACCCGGCGCCCACGCGCAGACGGCGATGGGGGGCCTGCGCACCGGCCGACAGGGGAAGGGCCCCGCCATCGGGTAAGGCGGGGGATGGGAAAGAAGGTGAACGGAGCATGATGGGGCCACAAAGACTGTATGTTTATACAGTTCTTATGCCCCATCAAGGGCTCAAATCCTGCGCCAGTGAAGGCGCAAATGGCTAGCGAAGCGGCTCTTGAGGGTGGTCCTTCAAACGCTCCAGGTCAAAACCCAGAGACTGCAGCCGAGCCCGTACGGCCTGCCGGTCATCGGCACTGAGCTCCGGCGTGCGCGAGAGCACCCACAGGTATTCGCGGCGGCCTTCGCTGACGATGGCGTAGCGGCCATGCTCGGGCCGGTCCACCACCCAATAGGCTCCCCAGCCCACGCCCGTCCATCGCAACCAAGGCGGCAGAAAACTCACCTCCAGGCGGGCGGGCTGAAGCTGCCCGGCCTCGATGCGGGATACCCCAGCCACCGGCCGGGCCATCCCAATCACCTGGTCGAAGGCCCCGGAAGCGATCCGGCATCGGTTGAGCACCTCCACCGTGCCATCCGCGAGTTCACGGTAGGTGGCGGTGGTGTCGGACACGCACTGGCGCTGAAAGAAGTTGGGGTAGTAGGCCACCTGGTACCAACGGCCCATATAAGGGGCCACGGCCAGCTGGGTCAGGGCCTGCAGCGCTGGCGCTTCGGGCGCGGTGGGGCGGTTGGCCCAGGCCGGGGCCGTCGCCAGGGCGCCCCACAGCCCACAAAGGATCAGGTTGTGCAAACCGATACGGGTGGGCACCCGAAGGGGGGTGAGGCGCATGGGGTCAACCCTTTCTGAAGGTTCTGGTTGGAAGGCTGGGGGATGTTGGCCAGGCAAGCCCCGGCATCGCCGCGCTCAGGCCCCCTGGCGGCGGCGCATCCACACCAGGCACCGCTGTGCGTCCAGGTGGGGGACTCTCAGGGGTTCCACGTGAAACACCTCGATGTCGGCCGGGAGTGCCGCCATCTCTTCCGTGGGCACCATGCCCTTGAGCGCCATCCACACACCCCCGGGTGCCAGGTGCCGGCTCGTCAGGCGCACGGTATCCGACAAGCTGGCGAAGGCCCTGCACGTGATCACATCGGCCGGCCCGATCGCCAGCGCCTCGATCCGACCGTGCACCGCCTGGAGTGCACTCAAACCCAGTTCGGCAGCCACCTGGCGGATGAAACCGGCCTTCTTGGCCACGGCATCCACACACGTAACGCCGACGTTGGCAGAGCCCTCGGCGAGCAAACCGCCCGCCGCGCCGGCACCCCGTTGTTGGGCCAGGATCTCCAGGGTCTCCGGCAAGGCGATCGCCAGCGTGACACCGGGCAGGCCGGCGCCTGAGCCCACATCCAACACATGAAGGCCCCTTGGCGGGGCCTCCGGGGCGCCGTCGATCGCCCGCCCTGCATGCCCATTCGAAGGGCTCGGTATCGGACGACTGGCCAGGAAGCCCGCCAAGGGCCTGACCGCCGCCAAACTGTCCAAGAGGTGGTGGGTCACCATCTCGGCCGGGTTGCGGACCGCCGTGAGGTTGTAGACCTTGTTCCACTTGGAGATGAGTCCCAGGTGCGCCAGCAGGCGGTCACAGGCGCCCGGGGAAAGCGCCAGGCCCAGCTCAGCAAGCGCGCCTGGGAGCAGCGCGCGGGTATCCGGCGCGCTCAAGCCGCGTCTCGCGTCGAGGCTGCAGCACCTTCGGAGCCGACCAACCCATCGACCGGCGAGCCCGCGTGGCTCCGGCCGTCAAAGCCCCGGAAGCGCCCCTTTTTCAGATGCACCAAGAGCAGTGAAATCGCCGCCGGGGTGATGCCGGAGATCCGCGAGGCCTGTCCGAGGGTCTCGGGACGGTGGCGGCTGAGCTTTTGGCGAACCTCGATGCTGAGGGCCGAGACCGCGTGGTAGTCGAGCTCCTCGGGCAGCTTCAGGTGCTCATAGTGCGCCGCCCGCGCCACCTCTTCCACCTGCTTGTCGATGTAGCCGGCGTACTTGGTGGCGATCTCCACCTGCTCCACCACAGCATCCGCCAGGGCAGAACCGAGTTCCTCGCGAAGTGTTTCACGTGAAACGACGGCATCCGGCCGGGCGACCGCCGCCAGATCAACCACGGCGTCAAACCCCACGCCGGGCCGACGAAGCAACTCGATCAGGCTGTACTCATGCTCCAGGGCCTTGCCCACCGAGCGCTCGGCGGCCTCGGCGGACACGATGCCCGGGTGCACCCAAGTGGACTTGAGTCGCTCTGTTTCACGTGAAACCGCGTCTCGCTTGCGGTTGAACATGCCCCAGCGCACATCATCGACCAAGCCAAGCGAACGCCCCCGCTCGGTCAGTCGGGCGTCGGCGTTGTCCTCCCGCAATTGCAGGCGGAACTCGGCCCGGCTGGTGAACATGCGGTAGGGCTCGGTCACGCCCTTCGTGATGAGGTCGTCCACCAACACCCCCAGATAGGCCTGGTCGCGGCGCAGCGTCATGGCCTCACGCCCCTGCGTGTGGAGCGCGGCATTGATACCCGCATAGAGGCCTTGTGCCGCCGCTTCCTCGTAACCGGTGGTGCCGTTGATCTGTCCCGCCAGAAACAGGCCCGCAATGGCCTTGGTTTCGAAGCTGGACTTGAGCGAACGGGGATCGTAGTAGTCGT
>JBEAWD010000163.1:0-4296 GCA_041160585.1 Pseudomonadota bacterium
ATCCCACGCCTGGCGACGAAGGTGTCGGTCTGCCAGGCGCCGCGACCACACCCTGGGCCCACCAGGAGCGCCTGCTCCTGTCCGAGGTGGTGCGCCTGGTGGGGCGGAGTCTGTCGCCTGAGGCCGTCGTGCGCGAGATGCTGCACCTGATGAGCGAACTGGTGGGTCTGAACCGGGGCCGCCTGGTGCTGCTTGACGGCTACGAACGCAGCGCCGAGGGCGCGATCGACGCCCAGTCCAAGGCCCGCATACGGTTCGCCTATGGGCTCATGCGCACCGAAATGGAGCATGGCGTGTATGCCCAGGGAGAGGGCATCACCGGCGCGGTGCTGGCCACGGGGCAGCCGATGATCGTGCAGGACATCGACCAGGAGCCTCGTTTCCTCTGCCGTGCGGTACCGCGCTCGGCCCTTCCGCCCGAGACGGTGGCCTTTCTGGCCGTGCCCGTCGAGATCGAGGGGCGCAGCGTGGGCGTGATGGCCTGCCACCGTATCCGCAGCCGCCACCGCGCGCTGACCGATGACCTGACCCTGCTCAAGTTGCTGGCCACCTTGGCCGGGCAGGTGCTGCAACTCAACCTGCTCGTCAACCGCAAGACGGCTGCGCTGGAGGCCCAAAACGCCTTGCTCAAGGGGGTGCTTCAATCGGCCGCGATGCGTTACGGCATCGTTGGCCAATCGCCGGCCCTGCTCAAGTCCCTGAATGAACTTGAGCGGGTGTCACAGTCCCAGGCCACGGTGATGCTGCTGGGCGAGTCGGGCACGGGCAAGGAGTTGTTCGCCCGGGCGGTGCACCTGGCCAGCAACCGGCATGATCGGCCCTTCATCAAGGTGAATTGCGCGGCAATTCCCGAGTCGCTGTTCGAGTCGGAACTCTTCGGACATGAGCGCGGCGCCTTCACGGGCGCATCGAGCGCACGTGCGGGCTGGTTCGAACGGGCAGACGGCGGCACGCTCTTCCTCGATGAGATCGGTGAACTGCCCCTGCCGCTGCAATCCAAGCTGCTCAGAACCCTGCAGGACGGTACGCTGACGCGGCTGGGCGCAAGCCGGGAGATTCGGGTGGACGTTAGGGTGGTGGTGGCCACCCACCGCAACCTGGTGAACGACGTGGCCATGGGCCGCTTTCGGCGCGACCTCTACTACCGGCTGAACGTGGTGCCAATTCGGCTGCCCGCCCTGAGAGAGCGCCCAGAGGACATCAAGCCATTGGCGCTGCACTTCCTCAGTCGCGCCAACCAAGCCCACCAGCGCAACCTGCACTTCAGTGAAGGGGCCTGGCGTTGGCTGGCCGAGCAGGCCTGGCCAGGCAACATCCGCGAGTTGGGCAACCTGGTGGAGCGGTCGGTGCTGTTGGGCCAGGGCCCGGTTCTGGAGGCCCTGGACCTGCACCGGCTCGCTGAACAAGAGCCGCATGGCGAGGCGGCCGACGCGCCTGCCTTGGAGCCGCTCGGCCCATCGAAGCCAAGCGCGCCCACAAGGGCCTCAGCAGCGTTTCCGGTTCGCGATTACCGGTCGGTCAACTCGCACACGGGCCATGCCTTGCGCGAGGCACTTGAGCAGGCCGGCGGCAACCAGTCGCGGGCCGCCAGAGCCTTGGGCTTGTCGCCACGGCAGTTTGCCTACCGCTGGCGCCAACTTGGTCTTGGAACGGCCTGATCGACAAAAGTCGACAGAGTCCCACAAAGCGCGCCAATCGCCCGACGAAAACCGACACCCGCCGTATCCCAATGCCGCCGTGACGGGCTGAGGCCCGGCGAACCCAGCGAATCCGGCCTGGCACGCAGATTGCGGACGTGGGGGGTTAGACGCGAACCATCACCCCGCATGACCATTCCAGGAGACCCCATGTCCGCTGTTCTCGAAACGACCACCACCGTCAACACCTACCTGCGCCCGATCGACCGCGACGGCTTGATGGCCTTTGCCGAAAAGGGCCGCGCCAACCCCGCCTCTCGCGGGACCAACAAGGTGCACACCGTCACCGAGGGTCAGTACCGCACGCTGAGCTACGTGGGCGACCATGCACCCGTGGTGGTGGATGAGCCGCTGCACCTGTTCGGACAGAACACAGCGCCCGCACCCGGTGAGATCGTGTTGTCGGCGCTGGGTGGCTGTCTGGCCGTGGGCATCACCGCCGTGGCAACCTGGCGACAAGTCAAGCTCAGCAAGCTCGAGCTCTTCCTGGAAGGCGACATCGGCAACCCGGCCGCCTGGGGCGCCGGCGGCGCGCTGCAAAAGACGCCGCCCGAGATGGGGTTCCAGGCCATCCGAGTGAAGGTGGTGGTGGAGGGTGATGCCCCACATGACGTGCTCGATGAGATCGTGCAGCACGCCAACTTCTACTCGCCCGTGGCCAACACGATGCGCAATCCGATTCCCTTTGCCATTTCGATGGCGGAGTGACCGCCGTGGGCGCCCCGATGGAGCTGCCGGTCTCGACAACCGGCTCAACTTACCTGGACGGCGACCGCCTCGTGCAAGCGGTTCGCGCCATTGCCCAGGGACCCTTGGCAGACATCGCCTCCGACTGTGACCGCAAAGGCGTGTACCCGGAAGCGGTGTTGCGCCAACTCGGGGCAGTGGGCGCCATGGGTGTTCACCACGGTGACCGCTCGGCATTGGGCCAAGGCGCGCTGGGCGCCGACTTCGGCCTGGCGATCCGCGCCGCGGCGGAAGTGTCACGAGTTTGCGGGGCCACCGGCTTCATGCTGTGGTGCCACCAGGTCTGCGGCGTTTACATGGAGCAAAGCGGCAATCCGCATCTGGGCGGTGCTGCGCTGGCCCGCCACATGCAGGGCGTGACGCTTGGCGCCACTGGCATGAGCAACCCGATGAAGACCTTTGCGGGCATCGAGCAGTTCCTCTTGCGTGCACGCCGTGTACCAGGCGAGAGCGCCTGGACCATCAACGGCACCCTGCCCTGGGTCAGCAATCTGGGCGACGATCACTACTTCGGGGCGGTGGCCTCGGTGGAAGTTGCCGAGGGTGAAGCCGCGCAGGAGGTGATGTTCCTCGTGCATTGCGGCGCCCCGGGGGTGGAGTTGCGCCATTGCCCCTCGTTTTCGGCGATGGAAGGCACCAACACCTGGGCGGTGCGCCTGACGGACTACCGGGTGGATGCACACAACTTGATCGCCCATCCGGTACGCCCCTTCATCGGCCGCATACGTGGGGCGTTTGTGCTGTTGCAAACGGCCATGGGGCTGGGGGTGGCACAGGGCGCCATCGACTCGATCTGGAAAGTCGAGCAGCCCCTGGGGCATGTCAACCAGTTCCTGGAAGATCGCCCCGATGAACTGCAGGCCGAGTTGGATGGCTTGACTGATCGCATCATGAGGCTGGCACTGAACCCTTTTGAGGCGTCCAACGACCACCTGATCGAGGTGCTGGATGTGCGGGCCCATGCCAGTGAACTGGCTCTGCGCGCAGCGCAGTCCGCGCTGCTGCATGCCGGTGCACGCGGTTATCTCATGAGCTCGGACGTGCAGCGCCGGGTGCGCGAGTCGCACTTCGTGGCCATCGTCACACCCGCGCTCAAGCACCTGCGCAAAGAGATCGTGCGATTGAGCCAACCGGTGATGCCCGTCACACCGGCGGCGGTCCAAGCGGCGCAGGCGGCTTGAGACCCGACATCCGACCAACGGCATTCCAACCCGCACGCCATGTCCAGCGCTCCGTTCCGCCAGTTCATCTGCCGCGCCTGCGGGCTGATCTACGACGAGGCCAAAGGCGATGAGGACAGCGGCTTGGCTCCCGGCACGCGGTTCGACGACATCCCTCAGGACTGGGCCTGCCCCTTGTGTGGCGTGACCAAAGCAGACTTTGAACCCCATGAAGCGGTAGGGCGGTCGCTGCACACGCGTATTCGCCTGAACCCGGGACCCCGTCTTCGGGCGCGGCGTCTGGTTCGCTCGAGTGGACTGGTGATCGTGGGTGCGGGCACGGCCGCCTGGACCTTGGTGGAGCGCATACGCTCGCGCGATGCGCGCCGTCCGATCACGATGATCACCGCGTGCCAGGGTGACCGCTACGACAAACCGCGGCTTTCGGTGGCCTTGCGGCAAGGCGTTCGGGTGCCTGAGCTGGTGCGGGAGCCCGGCGGGCAAGCCGCTGCACGGCTGAACGTGGAACTGGTGACGGCCGCGCATGCCACCAGCGCAGACCCCAAACAGCGGATCCTACGAACCACACGAGGCAGTTTCCATTACGAAGAATTGGTGCTTGCACATGGCTGCATCCCGCGCGAATGTCCCGGCCTGCCCGATGCCCTGACGTGGCGGGTGAACGACTTGAG
>JBEAWD010000183.1:0-23308 GCA_041160585.1 Pseudomonadota bacterium
CGCCACGGCCCCATCGCCAACCTGGACATGCCGCCCATGACCATGGTGTTCCGCGTCAAAAGCCCGGCGCTGCTGGACGGCCTGAAAGAAGGTGACCGCATCCTCTTCACGGCCGAAAAGATCGACGGCGCCTACACCGTGACGAGTGTGGAGAAGCGACCGTGAGGGTTGCCATCATCGGCGCAGGCTCGATAGGCGGCCTGATCGGCGCGCGCCTGGCAGCCCTGGGCGCTCACGAGGTGAGCGCATTGGCCCGTGGCGCCACGCTGCAGGGCCTTCAAACGCAAGGATGGCGCTTGCATTCACCCGACGGTGATGTGCAGGTGGCGGCCAAGGCCTCATCTGAAGCCGCCGAACTGGGTGTGCAGGATGTGGTGATCATCGCGGTGAAGGGGCCGGCGCTGGCGACACTGGCGCCGCAGCTGGCGCCGCTGCTGGGCCCGGAAACGCTGATCGTGCCGGCCATGAACGGTGTGCCCTGGTGGTTTTGCCAGCGCGTGCCCGGGTTCGAAGGCGTTCGCCTGAGCAGCATCGACCCCGACGGCGTCATCAGCCAATACCTGCCGATGGACCAGGTCATCGGCTGCGTGGTGCATGCGTCGGCCTCCACGCCCGCACCCGGCGTCGTGCACCACCGCATGGGCCGGGGCTTCATTCTGGGCGAGCCCTGGGGAGGCCGAACCGCGCGTGTGCAAGGCCTTTGCGATGTGTTGGGCGCAGCAGGCTTCGAGGTGACGCACAGCGATCAGGTTCGCCGCGACATTTGGTACAAGCTTTGGGGCAACCTGACGATGAATCCCGTCAGTGCCTTGACCGGCACCACGATGGACCATGTGCTGAACGATCCACTGCTGCGGGAGTTCTGTTCACAAGCGATGCGGGAAGCCGCACAGATCGGGGCGCGCCTGGACTGTCCCGTGCCGCAAAGCCCCGAGGAGCGCCACGCGATCACGGCCAAGCTGGGCGCGGTGAAGACCTCGATGCTGCAGGACGTGGAGGCCGGGCGCGCCATCGAACTGGATGCGATCGTCACCGTTGTCCATGAGATCGGCCTGCGCCTGGGTGAACCGATGCCCGCCATCGGCGCCCTGTTGGGCCTGACGCGCGTGATGGCGCGCCAACGGGGGCTGTATCGGGCTTGAGCACGAACGGCCAAAGCGCCTGATGAACTTGGCCCATCAACGCACAGGCCCTCCCATCGTGGGATAACCTGTCCACCATGTTCACTGCCTTGGCCGCCCACCCCTGGGCCTATCCCCTGCTGGAGGTGATGCACCTGCTGGGGGTGGCACTGGTGCTGGGCAACCTGCTGCTGATCGAACTGCGGGTGTTCGGGCTGGGAGCCGCGCTGGACGCAAGAGAGCTGGCAAGGCTGAGCCTGACGCTGGTGGCACTGGGGTTCGGCCTGCTGGGCCTGAGTGGATTGCTGATGTTTGCCACCCAGGCGCAGGAGCTCTTGGCCAGCCGTACCTTTGTGGTGAAGATGTCTTTGATGGCACTGGCCCTTTGCAACGCCGCGTGGTTTCACGCGCGGGGCAGCCTGGTCAAGCTGGATGCACAGGCGCGGGTGCTGATGGTGATCTCCACCGTGCTGTGGCTGCTGGTCATGGCCGCGGGGCGGTGGATTGCGTATGCGTAAACCCTAGGAAAGGACTTGATCATGCGATCGACATTCGAAGGACACCGTCGACAGGTCATGGGCTTGTTGGGCAAAGGGCTGGGCCTTGCCGCCGCAGCCACGGCATTGCCTTCATGGGCCCATCACGGTTGGAGCAGCTTTGACCAAACGCGGCCGCTGTACCTGCAGGGCAAGGCCTCGGAAGTGAAGTGGCGCAACCCCCACGCCGAACTGGTGCTGGAACGCGCACCAAAGCCTTTGCCCACCGATCTGGCCAGCCGGCGCGTGCCGGCGCAGGTGTCACCCGTCGACGGCGCCGCCCTGCTGGCCAAAGCGCGCCTGCCCCAGCGCAACGATCCGCGCTGGTTGGTCGAGTTGGCCCCGCTGACCCGAATGGGACAGTGGAAGATTCCCGAGATCACCGCCGGCATGGAGATCGCGGTGCTGGGCTTCACCTTCACCGACGAAAAGGGCGAGGCCATCCTGAGGGCCGAGTACCTCTTCCTCGGCGATCAGATCTACGGTTTGCGCTCCAGTCCCGCCGCCTGAGGGTAGGCCTCAGAACCCCCAGCGCAAGGACAGCCTGAAGGTGCGCGGCTCGGCCGGGTGCACGTGACGGTCGGCCACCGGCGCCGGCTCTCCCGGCAGCCGAGACTCGTAGAAATACTGGATGTCGTTGACCCGCCGATTGGTGAGATTGAAGATGTCCAGCGTGATGTCGGTTTGGCGCCCCCAACCCGGCAGGCCGCGGGTGATGCGCGTGTTCAGCGTGGATGAAGGTCGACTGCGCACGCTGTTGTCTTCCACCAGCGGCCCGCTGCCCAGGTAACGCCACTGCAGGCTCGTGGTCCAGTGGGCCAGATCGCGCAAGGTAACCGCCATCGACGCCACCCGGTCCACGGCATTGGGAATTCGATCGCCGTTGTCGAAGCGGCCGCGCGACCACGCGAAATCGGCATCGATCAGCAGCCACTGGACCGGCGTGTAGCGGTTGTTGAACTCCACACCGCGACGCGAACTGGCCCGACTGGCCTCGGTGGCACCGGCATCACCCACATAGACCAGTTCGGAATCCAGCTTCAGACCCCAGAGCGCCAGGGAACTCTGCAAGCCTGGAATCGCCTCGGTTCTGAAACCCAGCTCCGTGCCGCGGCCGGCCACCAGCAGGGGCACACGCTGCGCCGACTCGCCACTTCGCGGGTCCAGGCGAATCGTGGCACCGCGCGCATCGTTGCTGTGGAAGCCCGTGCCGGCGTTCACGAAGAACTCGCTCTTTCGCCAAGGGCCCAGGATCAGGGACAACTTCGGTGACGCCTTGCTGTCCTGCGCCCTTCCCCCGTTGACCGTCAGGCTCAAGGCATCCACCTGGGCCCGCTTGTGGTCAACGCGCACGCCCGCGATGGTGCGCAGCCAAGGGGTCCACTCCAGCACGTTCTGCGCATACACCCCCACCAGGGTCTGCTGCACATCGTCCTCGCGCACCACCTCGGTGATGCGCCGAGCCACCGCATCGTAAAGACCCACGCGGGCCTTGTCGGTGCGCCACTGCAGGCCAAGCTCACTGCGCGCGATGCGCTCGAACAGTCCATGGCTCATCGCATAGCTGAACTGCCCACCCCACACCGTGCGCGCGTCCTTCTGTGCGAATTGGTCACCCGCCGCCGGGCGTTCCAGCGCGTAGGTGAAGTTCGAATACAGGTCCATCGCGTAGCGCACCACATAGGCCTGGGCGCGCCACACGCCACCCTGGGCATCGTTGTGCGACCACTGCCCCGACACACTGTGTCGCGAGGTGTCGCCACCGGCCGTGGGATCCAGTGAACCGTAGCGGTTGAAGCCTGGCGCGTTGAGCAGACGCTCGGGCACCTGGTCCGTGGCGGTCCACTTCGCCTGATAGCCCATGAAGCTGAGTTGCCAGCTGCTTGAGTCCCCCACGCCACTGAGCGTGACCACGCCGTTGTGGCGCTTGAGCCCCTGGGGCACCACCCACGGGCCGTCATGCCCCATCACCTCGAACGCGCCCAGTAGCGTTCGGCCGCTCCGGATATCGGTCGACCCCCCGGCCACGTGACGGCGAAAGCCCCGCTGGCCGATGCCCACATCGAGAAAGGGGCGGTCGAAGCCGGTTCGATAGGCGATGTCGGCGGCGCCGGCCAATGAAAAGTCACCCCCCTTGGCGTAGTACGGGCCCTTGCGGTACTCCACCCTTTGCACCAACTCGGGTATCAGGAAGTTCAGATCGGAATAGCCTTGCCCGTGGGCATGGGTGGGCAGGTTGGTGGGCATGCCGTTGACCGAGGTGGCGAAGTCGGTGCCATGGTCAAGGTTGAAACCGCGCAGGAAGTACTGGTTGGCCTTGCCGTCACCCGTGTGCTGCGTGACGATCACGCCGGGCACGAACTCCAGGATCTCGCCAGGGCGCAGTGCCGGCCGGCTGCGAAGAAGGCCCGCTTCGATGACACCCTGAGAAGCCGCATCGCTGGTGCCCACCGCGTTGTCGTAGTGGCGAGTGACCACCACCTGCTGGTGGTTCGCTTGCGCCATCGTGACGGTCATGCAAAACGCGTAGGCCACAGGTTTTGCGCGGCTGAGGGACTTGAGAATCATCTGGCTCTTCTTGGCGAAATCGCAGGCATCGAACCCAGATTGTCAAGCTAATTGAGTTAGCCATCCCTGCTTGATCGCCTTCAATCACTCCGGCCCAGGAATCTGTTGGAATGGACCTAATCTTCGCAAATCGCAACCAAAAGCATGTCGCTGCAGCGGTACCTGGAACGCCTGATCTGGTGGTGCATGCTGCCGCTCATGGGACTTGGTTCGCTGTTGCTCTTTCTGCACCTGCAAACGCTCGAAGAACGACGGCAGATGGTCGTGGACTCCGTGGCACGCGCAGCCGCACTCAGCCTGGACCAGATGATCGAGGTCCGCCTCAACAGTCTGTCCCTGCTGGGGCGATTGCTCGAAGGGGGTCGCCATCTGCGCAATGGGCAGTTGGATCTGGCCCAGGCGCACGAGTTGTCCATGACGTATTTGCGCCAGCAGGGCAATCATGTGGTGATCGGCTCAGCCACGGCTGACATGCTGATCAACACGCGAGTGCCTCTCGGTCAGGCACTACCGCCGATGCCTGAGGAAAGCATGAAATCGGGTGTGATGGTGGCCGTGACGCGCAAGTCCCCTGCGGTGAGCGACCCTTTCGTTGGCCCGATCGCGGGTGAGTACATGGTGACCCTGGCGGTTCCACTTGAACTGCCTCAAGCGCAGCAATTGGTGCTTCTGACCAGCTTGGAAACGAGGCGGCTACGGGACAGGATGGCGGAGGAACTCCAATTGCCCGAGGGTTGGGTGCTTCGGGTGGAAACCCGCACGGGTCGACAGGTGTTCAGCATCCCCGAAGGCGCACCCGATCAGGGCCTTGCCCAGGCAGGCGACGGCCCTTGGCGCGTCGCTGACCTCAACCAGGCCCCCTGGACGGCGGCACTGCTGGCCCCGCCGGTCTCGCCGCTGGACCGAACAGGAGCGAGAACCCTGGTGCTGTTGAGTGCTTTGTCTGCCGCCGCGATCATTGTGTACGCAGGCGCGCACAAGTCTGCAGTGCGTCTGAGCCGAGCCATATCGGCCTTGACCCCCACCATGGACTCGAAGGTGGCGATGATCGACATCCACGAGGTGGCGCAGGTGAAGGCCGAACTGGTCCGGTTGGACCGCGAACGCCAAGCCGCCCAGGAGGACGAGCGGCGGCGCATTGGCCTGGAGCTTCATGACGATCTGCAGCAGAAGTTGGCGCTGATTCGGCAGGATCTCGTCGGTCTACCGGCCGACACGCACCGCGACCGTGCCTTGTCGTGGGTGGACGAATCGATTGCCGCCACGCGGCGCTTGGTCATGGACTTGCACCCCCCGGTGCTGCATGAAGTGGGATTGCCGGCGACCTTGGCGGCCCTGTGCCAACAGCACCAGGAAGTCTTCGGTCAAGCCGTGGACTTTCTGGCTCCCACCGACGAGCACTGGCTGGAGCTGCCCGACACCACCGCTTTGGCCTTGTATCGGATTACACAGGAAGCCCTGAACAACGCCCGCAAGCACGCACACGCTCGCGCTGTCCACGTCGGCCTGTCCGGCACACCCGGAGGCGAAGCCATCCTAGAGGTCGTCGATGATGGTGTGGGCTTCCACCGGGACCCGGACACACGGCAAGCAGGCAATGGGCTTCGTGGCATGCAGGAGCGTGCGCAGGCACTGGGGGGTCGATTGGAGGTCACCACCGCCCCGGGTGATGGCGCGGCCGTATTGGCTCGGCTGCCATGGCCCTTGGCCCAGGACCGCAAAGGGTAAAGACACATGGGTGACTGCTGGGTCCCGCCCGCTGCCTACACTGCGTGCCATGGACAATTTTTGGCCCTCTGCCGGCTGGCCCTTGCTGGAAGTCAGCGAGCAGGGATGGCTCTGCCCCACACCCACGTGGCTGCGACGATTTCTTGACCGCCCCGAACTGGCGCTGGTGAAGGAGTCCTGCGCCGCAGAGCGCCGCCTTCACCACGCCTTGCGCGACGATCCCCTGTTGGATGTGCAAGAACCCCGGCTTCGAACCCTGGCCGATGCGGATGCCGCGGACAACTACCGTGCCTATCTGGCGTTCCGCAATGCGCTGCTGGAGGCCGGTACCGTGGAAGCCTGCTACCTGCGGCAAATCCGCAGCGCACAGGTGACGCTGGCCCCGCCCTTCATGGAGGCGATGACCCAGGCTGTTGTGCGCCACGTGCTTCGCGACGTGGACGATGCCCTGGAAGCCCGCGCCGGTGAGGTGCTGTTTCGCCCGCAGCGCGTCACCACCGTGGACGGTGTACCACTGGCCGGTGATGCGCAAACTCTGGACCTGCTCAACGAGACGGGCGGCTTCGGTGAACTCGGTCGGCTGCTGGCGCAGGCCCAGGCGCCGATCAAGGCCGCGCAGATGAAGGTGCTGACGGCCGACAACGGAGCCGACTACTGGCGTGCGGCGTCAGGGCCTCGGCCTCACGACTTCCTGCTGGATTTGCGGCATGAACGGAAGCAGGACCTGGGCCACGGCCTTGAATTCACGCTGGCTCGCGCCGATTCCGGCCTGGCCGCACTGGGCCGCGTGCTGCAACGCTGGGTGATGCACCTGCTGGGCGTGGAGGTGACGATCACGCCGCTGTCGCGCATCGATGATGAACACTGGCGCTGGCATGTAGGGCTTGACGCCGAGTCCACCGCCCTGCTCAACGACCTTTATGAAGGCCGTGAAGTGGACAGCGAGCGGCACAGCCGCCTGATCAGCCTGTTTGCCCTGCGTTTCGTGCGACCCGCGCAGGCGCTTGCCGAGATGGCCGGCCGCCCGGTCTATCTGGGGCTGTGCCGCACCGCCGACGGACAGGTTCGGCTCAAGCCCCAGAACCTGTTGGTGAACCTGCCGCTGGCCCTGCCGGCCTGAGGGACAGAGGCCCGAGGCGCTGCCCCGGGCCTACCGTGGTGTTCAGCCTTCGGTGCGGGCCGCCGTCTTGTGCCCAATTTTGGGCGCGGTCTTGACGCTGGCCACCATCGTCACCACCAGGATGGCCACCACCACCCCCAGAGACACCACCACCGGGATCTTCACCACATCGATCAGCATCATCTTGGTGCCGATGAAGGCCAGGATCACCGCCAGGCCATAGCTGAGCAGGTGGAACTTGGCCGCCACGGCCGCGAGCAGGAAATACATCGCGCGCAAGCCCAAGATGGCGAAGATGTTGGAGGTCAGCACGATGAAGGGGTCGGTCGTGATGGCGAAGATGGCCGGGATGCTGTCCACCGCAAAGATCACATCGGTCAGGCCCACCAGCGCAATCACCAGGAACAGCGGGGTGGCCACACGCTTGCCGTTTTGAAGGGTAAAGAACTTCTCACCGTCGAAGTCCTTGCTGACCGGCATCACGCGGCGCAACAGCTTGAGCGCCGGGTTGCTTTCCAGATCAGGCTCCTTGCCGGCAGCCCACCACATCTTGATGCCGGTGAGCAGCAAGAAGGCACCGAACACATACAGCACCCAGTGGAACTCGCTGATCAGCCACGAACCCACCAGGATCATGACCGTGCGCAACACGATGGCCCCGATGATGCCGATCATCAACACCCGCTTCTGGAAAGCCGGCGGCACCGCAAAGTAGGTGAAGATCATCAGGAACACGAAGATGTTGTCCACCGCCAGGCTCTTCTCGATGAGATAGCCGGTGAGGAACTCCATGCTGCGTGTATTGGCCACCTCCAGGCCGTGGTCCTGGTAAACGGCCCACCAGAACAGGCCGTTGAAGGCGAAGGACAGCAGCACCCAGATGATCGACCAGTTCAGGGCCTCCTTGACGGAAACCTCATGCGCGCCCTGCTTCTTGAGCACCACGAAATCGATGAAAAGGGCCGCCAGCACCGAAATGATGAAGAAGGCCCAAAGCCAGTTGGGAGCAATCGTGTCCATGGGGTATCCGGTCAAGTCATGAGGGCGCACCAAAAGCGCCGAAACCCGCAGTGTGCAGACTTGAATGCTTCGAATAAATGAGATTATTCGATATGGAAACTTCTAATTTTTCGAATCTTCAGCGCGGCTGAACCCGCCACAGCGCGCCCTCGGGCGAGTCGTTCACCAGGTACACCCAGCCATCGGGCCCCACACGCACATCGCGCACGCGGCCGACTTCGCCAAACAGCAGTCGCTCCTCGCGCACCACCTTCTCGCCATCCAGCACCAGGCGAACCAGCGACTGCCCGCTCAATCCGCCCACCAAGAGGCTGCCCTTCCAGGCCGGGATGGCGTCCGCCGTGTAGAAGGCCATGCCCGAGATGCCGATCGATGGGATCCAGGCGTGCACCGGTTGCTCAAAGCCTTCGCGCGGCGTGCTGTCGCCGATCCTGGTGCCTGTCACATAGTTCACGCCGTAGGTGATGGTGGGCCAGCCGTAGTTGCGGCCCGCGCGAATGATGTTGAGTTCGTCCCCGCCCTGCGGGCCGTGCTCATGGGTCCAGAGCTCACCCGTGGTCGGGTGAAAGGCCGCGCCTTGCATGTTGCGGTTGCCGCGGCTGAAGACTTCGGGCAGTTGGTCGGGCTTGCCCACGAACGGGTTGTCCGCCGGCACACGGCCGTCATCGTGCAGCCGGATGACGGAGCCGGCATGGTCGCGCGGGGCCTGCGCGCGGGGCATCTCGCCGCGATCACCCAGCGTGAGGTACACGAAGCCCTTGCCATCGAAGGCGATCTTGCCACCCAGGTGGAATCCACGGCGCGACTTGGGCGACATGGCGAACAGTTTCTGCTGATCCACCAGCCGACCATCCTTCAGGCGCGCGCGGATCAGGGCCGTTCCGTACTCGCCCTCGTCGGTGGGTGAGGGTTCGGCAAAAGCGATGTACAACCAACCATTGCTCGCGTATTGCGGATGCGGTACCACATCGAAAAGACCTGCCTGACCGGCCACCTTGACCGTGGGCACGCCCTCGATGGGCTTGGGGTCGAGCTTGAAATCCGCGCTGAGGCGGCGCAGCGTGCCGCCGCGCTCGGTCACGAGCCACTCGCCGCTGGGAAGCCAGGCCAGCGACCAAGGGCGGTTCAAGCCGGTTACCACGGCGGTGGCCTTGACCGACACGGCTGGCGCGGGCGTGGCCGCCACCACATCCTTGGAAAAGGTGGTGGGACGGTGGGACTGGGCGTCGGCCGGCGCAAGACCCAACAGGGTGGCTGCCACAGCGGCCATCGACAGGGCCGACGTCGGAAGAAGGGAACGGTAGAAGTTGCGCGTGTTCATCCCCACATCCTATGCGCAGGTGCCAATAGCCCTATGGATCTCAGGACGAGTTCCACGCCCTGTGCACAATCGGCTGATGCGATTGGCCCTGCTCCTCGCCGCTGTCCGACGTGCTGTGCTCGCGGCCTGCTCCATGGCGGGGCTTCTGATGACAGCCTTCCCTGCCGCAGCCACCCCCGAAACGCCACCCACGGCAAGCGCGCCGACCGAACCTCTGGTGGTCGGTTCAAAACGCTTCACTGAGAGTTATGTGCTGGGCGAACTGCTTCGGCTGACCCTGGAGCACGCGCACGTACCGGCCGTTCACCGACAGGGCCTGGGCAACACCGCCATCGTTGAGCAGGCCCTGCGCAGTGGCCGCATTGACCTGTACCCGGAGTACACGGGCACCATCGTCCGCGAGATCCTCAAGCGCACCGATGAGCCGCGCGATCTGGCGCAACTCAACGAGTGGCTGCAACCCCTGGGCCTGAAGGCCGCCGTACCGCTGGGTTTCAACAACACCTATGCCTTGGCGATGAAGGCCGATCGCGCGCAGGCGCTGGGCCTGCGCCGCATAGGCGACCTGGCTGGTCTGCCGGCCGAGCAGCAACGTGCACTTCGCACGGCCTTCACCCAGGAATTCACGGCACGGCGCGACGGCTGGCCGGCGATTGCGCAGGGCTACGGGCTGCGCCTGCAGCCCGGGCGAGGCCTGGAACACAGCTTGGCTTACCAAGCGGTTGCGCTGGGGCAAGCCGACCTGATGGACGCGTATTCCACGGACGCGGCGGTGGCGCGGCTCGGGCTGGCTCTGTTGGAAGACGACCGTGGCGTGTTTCCGCGTTATGACGCGGTACTGCTGATGCGCCTGAGTGTGGACGAGTCGCCGTTGATGGTGCTGCAAGGTCGCCTGGACGCAGCGCGCATGGCTGCACTGAATGCGCAAGCCGAGAGCGGACAGCGCTTCGAAGACGTGGCCGCACGCGCGCTGGAATCGTTGGGCGTGGCCCGGCCCATGGCACAGGTCGCCCATGCCCAAGAGACACCCTCCTTCACCGCGCGCTTGTTCGCCCCCGACCTGCCGCGCCTGCTGGTGGAGCACCTGGTGCTGGTGATGGCCTCTACCGGTCTGGCCATCGGGGTGGGCGCTCCCCTGGGGCTGATGGCCCAACGGCGGCCGCGCACTGCGCCGTGGATTCTGGGTGCTGCGGGCACCCTGCAGACCATTCCCTCGCTGGCCTTGTTGGCACTGCTGATCGCCGCGATGGGCCGTATCGGTTTCGCGCCCGCCTTGGCGGCCTTGTTCCTGTATGCCCTGCTGCCGGTGATCAGCAGCACCCACGCCGGCCTGTGTCAGGTCAGCCCAGGCACACGACAGGCCGGCCTGGCCCTGGGCTTGCGACCGGTCCAGGTGCTGCACCACATCGAAGTCCCATTGGCCTGGCCGGTCATCCGGGCGGGCATAGGATCGGCATCGGTAATCGGCGTGGGCACGGCCACAGTGGCGGCCTTCGTGGGTGCCGGCGGCCTGGGCGAGCGCATCGTGGCGGGCTTGGCCGTCAACGATGTGGCACTGATGCTGGCAGGCGCACTGCCGGCCGCCGGGCTGGCGCTGTTGGTGCAGTGGAGCTTCTTGAGAGCGGGCACGCCGCGGTTTCAGAAGGCGGCCACGCCCCCGTTCGAGCGCTGATCAAAGCCGCCTTCGAGGACGCCGTTGGCGTGGCGCACCAGCATGCCGGCGTGGCCAACCGCCTCGTCCCAGGCACCGATGGTCTCCACCTGATGGCCCCAGGCGCGCAATTGCTGAACCACGGCCGGATCGAAACGTGACTCCAGCTTGAGCGTGTCGCTGGCATTGCCCCAGGTGCGGCCCAACAACCAACGCGGGCGGTTTACCGCCTGGTGGGGATGGTCACCAAAATGGCGCCAGCGGTTGAACAAGGTGGCCTGCGTTTGGGGCTGGCCATCGCCGCCCATGGTGCCGTAGACCGCAAAGCGCCCATCGCCGAATTCGGCCAGCGCTGCGTTCAATGTGTGGAAGGGCTTCTTACCGGGCTCGAGCGTGTTGATGTGCGAGGGGTCCAGCGAGAAGCTGCAGCCACGGTTCTGCCAGTTCACGCCAGTGCCGGGCAGGACCACACCGCTGCCGAACTCGTGATAGATGCTCTGGATGAAGGAAACCGCCACGCCGTGTCGGTCGATCACGCCCATCCAGATGGTGTCACCAGGGTCGGTCTTGCGACCCCAGGGCAGGGCCTGCTGCGGGTGGTAGTCGGCCAAGAGGCTGTCCAGGAAGGCCGGTTTCAGCAGGTCTTGCGCATTCAGCTTCATGAAGGCGCGGTCGGTCAGGTGCGCGTCTCGCACCATGAAGGCCCGCTTGGTGGCTTCCACCTGGGCATGCAGGAAGGCCGGGCTTTCCGGACCTTGGCGCCAATCGTGAACCGCCAGCATGCGTTCCATCAGGCCCAGGATCATCAAGGACACCACACCCTGCGAGGGCGGCACCATGTTGTGCAGCCGGGCACCGTGGGCACTCAGGGTGAGCGGATCCACCAAACTCGCGTGGTGGGCGTTGAGATCGTCCAGCGTCAGGGGGCTGCCCACCACCTTCAGTTCAGCGGCCATTTCTCGGGCCAGCGCGCCGCGGTAGAACCCGTCGGTGCCCTTGGCGGCGATGCGCTCAAGCGTGCGCGCCAGCCGCGGCTGCTTGAAGAGGCTGCCCACCACGGGAGGCTGCCCACCCGGCAGGAAAGTCTCGGCAAAACCAGGCGCCGCGTGCTCGATGTCCGTCCGCTTGGCCGCCGTGAGCGCGCTTTGGCTGAGTGTGGTGGGCATGCCGCTGCGGGCATGGTGGATGGCATCGGCCAACAAGCGAGACAGCGGCAGTCGACCGCCCAGGGACTGCTGCGACAGCCGATGGGCCGCCCCCCAACCCGAGACGGTGCCTGCCACGGAGAGCGCGGCCATGCCGCCGCGAAAGGGGATGCTGCCCGTGATGCCGCGCTTGGCATACCACTCGCGCGTGGCCGCCCGAGCACTGCGCCCGCTGGCATCGATACCGCCAGGCACTCCCCCCGGGCCGCGAATGACCCAGAAACCATCACCGCCGATGGCGTTCATGTGGGGATACACGACCGCAATCGTGGCCGCCGCGGCGATCATGGCCTCCAGCGCATTGCCGCCTTCGCGCAGCACATCCAGCGCTGATTGCGCGGCCAGGGAATGGGGGGCGACGGCGATGCCGCGGGTGCCCATGGTGGATTGCATGGTTAGATCCTAGTCCCAGCCGATCGCCTTGGGCAGCCACAGGGCTATCTGGGGATAGAAGAACACGAGCGCCAGGGCCACCCCTTGCAGGATGATGAAGGGCACCACGCCACGGTAGATGTCCTTGATGGTGACTTCGGGCGGCGCCACCCCTTTCAGATAGAACAGGGCCCAGCCGAAGGGCGGCGTGAGGAACGAGGACTGCAGGTTCACTGTGATGAGCATGGCCAGCCACACCGGATCCACCCCCTGCGCA
This sequence comes from Pseudomonadota bacterium, assembly GCA_041160585.1. Taxonomy (GTDB): domain Bacteria; phylum Pseudomonadota; class Gammaproteobacteria; order Burkholderiales; family Burkholderiaceae_C; genus RFTU01. The sequence goes on from JBEAWD010000183.1 coordinate 12,920, forward strand.
ATCAGCACCGGCATGAACAAAGGCACCGCGATATAGCTGATCTCGATCCACTCGATGAAGAAGCCCAAGATGAAGATCAGGAACATCATGAACCAGATGTCGCTGTTCACCCCGCCAGGCAGCAGATCGAACATCTTGGTGATGAGCTCTTCTCCCTGAAGGCCGCGGAAGGCCAGGGCGAAGACCTGCGCAGCCATCAGGATGAACATCATGATGGCGGTGATCTTGGAGGTCTCCAGGGCCACGTCCTTCAGAACTCTCAGCGAAAAGCGCCGCGCACCGATGGTGATGAGCACCGCACCCACCGCGCCCATTGAAGCGGCTTCCGTCGGCGCAGCCACGCCACCGACGATGGCCCCCAGCACCGCCACCACCAACAGGATGGGCGGCACCACCACCTTCCAGAAGCGCTTGAAGAGCTCCTGACGGCTGACCTGCAAGCGCTCTTCCAGCGGAATGGGCGGCATCAGATTCGGGTTCATCCACCCGCGCACCAGCAGATACACGATGTACAGGCCCGCAAGCATCAGACCCGGCATTACCGCCGCCGCGAACAGCGTGCCCACACTCAACTGCATGATGTCGGACAGCAGGATGAGGATGAGGCTGGGCGGGATGATCTGGCCCAAAGTGCCCGATGCGCAGATGGCACCACAGGCGATGCCCTTGTCGTAGCCCCGCCGAATCAGGGTGGGCAGGGTGAGCAGGCCCAAGGTGATGACGGTGGCGCCCACGATGCCGGTGGTCGCTCCCATCAACACGCCAAACAGGATGATGCCCACGCCCATGCCGCCACGCACGCCACCGGCCACCAGGCCCATCACGTCCAGCAGGTCGTCGGCGAGTCGGCTCTTCTCCAGCATCACGCCCATGAAGACGAACAGCGGAATGGCCATCCACTGGTAACCCGCCACGATGCCGTAGAAGCGCGCGGGCAGCAGGTTGAAAAGGCCGTCTCCAAAGCCGAGCCAGCCGAAGACGAAGCCCACCACCGCCAGCGTGGTGGCCACGGGGATGCCGATCATCAGCAGCACAAAAAAGGCTGCCAGCATCAGCAAGGCAAGGGTTTGGGGTTCGAACATCGGCGGTCAGGCTGCAGTTGCAGGGGTATGAGGCGTGGCTTGACGCCGCGCCTGCTCGTTGAGCCATCGGCGGGCCAGGGCGGCCAGGCACTGCAGCACGAGCAGCACATAGCCCAAAGGGATGAATGCCTTGATGAACCAGCGCATCGGGATGCCGCCGGGGTCGGGCGAAACTTCATTGATCGCCCAGGCCTGCCTGACGTACGGGATGCTGAGCTTGATCAGAAGCAGAGAGACCGCCAGAAGAAGCAGCAGCGAAACCACATCCACGACGAACTTCTTGCGCGGCGAGTAGCCGGCGTAGAACACATCCACGCGCACGTTGTCCCCGCGCTGCAGGGCATAGGACATCCCCAAGAGAATGAGCGCGGCCAGCAGATGCCACTCAAGTTCCTGCGCCCACACCGAGCCCAGGCTCATCGTGTAGCGCAGAACCACATTGGTGGCCACGAGGGCGATCATGCTCAGGGCAATCCAGAGCGTGAGGTGGCCCACCGCGTCGATGAAGCGCTCGACGCGCAGGGTCCACCGCTCCAAGGGCGGTGGGGTGCTCATGGTCGACCGATCAGCCGCGGACCTTGACGTGATAGGCCTCTTCGCTGATTTCACTCCAACGGTCAAACTTCGCCTTGAAGCCCATGTAGGAGTCATGCACCTTCTTCACGAGCGGATCCTTGGCGGCGGCTTCAGCCAGCACCTTGTCGGTCTCGGTGCGCAGGGCCTTGATGACCGAGTCGGGCAGGGGCTTGGCCACCACCTTGTGGTTCTTGATCAGGTCTTCCATGGCATCCGAGTTGGCCCGCTGGCACCAACCTTCGCTGATCACGTTGCAAGCCGCCGCGGCGTTCTCGACGATGGCCTGCAACTCCTTGGGCAACTTCTGCCAAGCTGCCCGGTTGATCAGCAGTTCGCTGACCGTGGCGCTCTCGTGCCAGCCGGTGGTGTAGTAGAACTTGGCCGCCTTGTGCAGGCCCAAGCGACGGTCTTGGAAGGGCCCCACAAACTCGGCCGCGTCAATCACGCCGCGCTCCAGCGCGGGGAAGATTTCGCCACCGGGCAGCACCTTGACGTCAACGCCCAGGGCGGCGTACACCTTGCCAGCGAGTCCCGGGATGCGCATCTTCAGGCCCTTGAGGTCGGCCACGGAATTGATCTCCTTCTTGAACCAACCCGTCATCTGCACCCCGGTATTGCCGCAGGGCATGGCGATCATCCCGAACGGTGCGTACACCTCGTTCCACAAGTCGATGCCCCCACCGTCATAGAGCCAGCCATTCATGCCCTGGAAATTCATGCCGAAGGGCACAGCGGTGAAGTACTGGGCGGCAAAGGTCTTGCCCGTCCAGAAATAGGCGTTGGCGTGGTTCATTTCCACCGTGCCGGCGCGAACGGCATCGAAGCCTTCGAAAGCCGGCACCAGTTCGCCCGCACCGAAGACCTGAATCTTCATGCGCCCACCGGACATGGCTTCTACGCGCTTGGCAAGGTCTGTGGCACTGCCGGGGCCATCCATGTAGAAGGGCGAACCCTTGGGATAGGCGCTGGTCATTTTCCAGGTGATGGTGGACTGCGCCGTCACGATGGCCGGGGCCGCCAAGGCGGCACCCGCGGCGCCGGCCACGGCGCCTTTGGTCAACAGGGAACGTCGATTGAGTTGCATGGTCAGCTCCGGTTTGTGGTGGACAAACACGGACAAGCAACTCGCATACCACCCATTTAAAGAGAGAAACAGCCCAACTCGGATCAGAATAGAGCCTGTTTGTCCAGGACATGCACCAGTTCAGCCCACCACCCTTCGCCCGTTTTGGTGCGCACCAACACGGGCGCCCAATCTTGAATCCCCCATGAGCCTCGAATCCGTCCGCGCCTTCCTGGCGCACCACGCGCCCGACCTACAGGTCATCGAAACGCCCGAGCGAACCGCCACCGTGTCCGAGGCCGCCACGGTTCATGGAGTGGCCACCGGGCAGATCGCCAAGACGCTTTCCCTTTGGCTGGGCGACGAGGTGATCCTGCTGATGCTGGGCGGCGATGCGCGCATCGACAACCCGAAATACAAGGCACGGTTCAAGACCAAGGCCAAGATGCTCAACGCCGAGGAGGTGGTGCATTGGACCGGCCACCCGGTGGGTGGCGTGTGCCCCTTCGGTCTTGCACACCCGCTCAAGATCTACGCCGATGTCTCGCTGAAGGCTTTCGACGAGGTGGTGCCGGCCGCCGGTTCGGTGAACTCGGCGGTGCGGCTGCCAGTGGCGCGCCTGGTGGAACTGGCGCAGGCCGATTGGGTGGAAGTCTCCCAATAGCCTGCGTGGGCCCTGTAGGCCCTGCAGTGGGCTCTACTTCAGGATCGTCTCGCGCATGAACAGGATGGTCGCGTAGAACTGGAAGTCGGCGTTCTCCTTGCGCGCGAAGCCGTGGCCTTCGTTCTCGGCTCGCAGGTACCACACCGGCGTGCCATTGGCTCGGGCCTTGGCCACGATCTGCTCGGCCTCGGTCCAAGGCACGCGCGGATCGTTCTTGCCCTGTACCACGAACATCGGCTTCTTGATCTTGTGCGCGTTGGTCAGCGGCGAGATGCTGTGCAGGAACTCGCGCATGGCCGGGTCGCGTTCGTCGCCGTACTCCACGCGGCGCAGGTCACGCCGGTAGCTTTCCGTGGTTTCCAGGAAGGTCACGAAGTGCGAGATGCCCACGACGTCGATGTTGCCGGCGATGCGGTCGGCATAGTGGGTGGCCACGGCCAGGCTCATGTAGCCGCCGTAGCTGCCACCGGTGACCAGCACGCGCGAGGCATCCAGGTCGGGTTGCTGCGCGATCCAGTCCAGCAGGGCACCGATGTCCTTGACCGAGTCTTCGCGCAGGCGTCCGTTGTCCAACGCCACGAAGGTCTTGCCGTAGCCGGTGGAGCCGCGCACATTGGGCTGGATGAGCGTCACGCCCAGTTCCTGCACGTAGTACTGGTTGCGCGCCAGGAAGCCCACCTTGGCCTGCGCCTCGGGGCCGCCGTGGATGTTGATCAGCACCGGGCGCTTGCCGGTGAACTTGGCCGGCGGGCGTGAGATGAGGCCAGAAATGGTGCGGCCGTCAAAGCTCTTCCAGCGGATGATCTGCTGTTCGGTGAACGAGGCGGTGTCCACATCGGGGTGGGCGTAGGCCTTGGTCCACTGCGTGACCTTGCCGCTGGCCGCATCCAGCGTGTAGATCTGGCCCGGACCCTTGGCACCATTCACACCGAAGGCCGCCAGCGGCTGCTTCTTGTGGAATCGCATGGCGCCCACGCTGCCTTCGGGCAGGCCCTTGTAGCTGCGTTCGGCCCAGTTGCGCGCCGGATCGAAAAAACGCGGCTCATCCTTGCCGTCCACGTTCACCGAGGCCGCCAGCAACTTGCCGTCGTAGCTCATGGCTGCACCCGCCACGTCCCAGGGAATGTGCCCTGTGATGCGCTTGAGCTCAACGGATTTGAAGTCGAAGGTGGCCAGTTCGCGGAACTCGCCGAATCGGTCGGTGGCCACGAGCAGACCCGACCCGTCGGGCAGGAACCGCGTGGCCCCGTGCACGCCGCGCACATTGGAGCCCGGCGCCGGCAGCACCTGGCGTCGCTGGCCACTTTCCACGTCCAGCAGCCACACCTGGCTTTCATTGGCCGAGATGTACCGGTTGACGATCAGCGTCTTCTCGTCCTTGCTCAGCGTACCGGCGTTCCAGCCGGTGCCGGGCAATTCGGCCATCACCTTGATGTCAGCCGGGTTCATCGGGTCCATGCTGCGCAGCACGGTGCTGACGGTGCTGCGCGTGCCGCCGCGCGCGGTACGGTCCAGCGGCACCGAACTGAACAGGAAGCGGCCACTCCTGCTGAACCAGGTCTCGAACGAGTGGCGTTCGTCGGGGTTGGTCAGCAGGGTGGACTGTCGAGACGGCAGGTCCAGTCGGTACAACTGCGACACCTCGTTGCCGCCCCTGGCCTGTGAATAGATCAGGAAGCGGCCTTCCTTGGGTTCGTAGTGGGCTGAGCTCACCGGGTCCGGCCCGTCGGTCAGCGCCTCAAGCTTGCCCATGGGTGCAGCCAGGCGGAACAAGTGGTTGACGCTGGAGCCGGGCGCGCGATGGGAGACGATCATCTCGGCCTTCGTGGGGTGCCAGGTCACGAAACCGTGGCCGCGGAAGTCCGTGTACTTGTCCACCTGCGCAGCCAAAGAGGCCGGGATGGGCGGAATGCCCTGCACCAGCAGGTTGGCGTTGGGCGCAATGACCGCGCCGGAGCCGGCCGCAGACCCTGTGCCACCGGGCGGCGCCATGCCCGCGCAGGCGGCCAACAGGGCCGACAGGCCGAGGGCGGCCAGGTTGCGTGACCAGCGGCTGCGGGCGGGCGAGGCAGTGGCGGAACGGTTCGAGGCGAAGAAGTCGGACATCGTCAACTCGTCGTGTTGCAAAGGCGCGCAGCTTACGCGACGACGAGCGTGCCAGAACGGGGATAGGGGAATGCCCGGGGGCTTGACGCCCTGGGCGCTAGAAGACTTCCTTCTCCGCTTCGAGATAGGCCAGGCTCACATACTTCCCGATGTTGCCGGCAAACCCCTGCATGGTCGCGGCACGTGAGGCCACGCGCGGGTCGGCCAGCACCATGGCCTTGGCCTGTGCCTCGGTCTTGTCCGCCTTCACCGCCTGAAGGCAGTTCTCCCAGATGCCGCGCAGAAAGGCACCGTAGGCCCGCAGAAGGTCCTTGGAGGCTGCGCCATGCCCGGGCACCCACAGCTGCCCCGCGCCGGCCTGCGCGCTGAGCTTGTCGAAGTAGGCCAGGGTGCCCGGGTAGGAGCCATCGTCGATGTTGGCGATTCGGTTGCCCATGGCCACATCCCCCACGCAGGTCAGACCCTCTTCCAGCACCTGCACGCTCAGGTCCGACGGGGTGTGAGCCGTGCCATAGTGGTGCATCCGGTAGCGCAGCCCACCGATGGCGAGCACCTGTCCAGGCTGGACTGTGCGGTTGGGCGCCACGACCTCGGTTCCCGCGGTGGACTGGTTGGTCCACCGTTCCATCAAGCTCTTCCACAGGCTGCCCTCCGTGCCGCGGATCATCAACTGCGTGTGCGGTAGGGCGTAGATGGGAAGCTGAGGACCATAGGTCTTCACAAAGGCATGATTACCCAACCAGTGATCACCGTGGTAGTGGCTGTTGAACACGGCCACCACCGGTTGCGCCGTGAGGCTTCTGATCATCCGGATGGCCATCTCGCCGATCTGCAGAGAGCAACCGGAGTCCATCACCACCACACCACTGGGGCCGATGGCGAAGATGACATTGGCCATGAGGCCGCGATTTTCAGGAGTGGGGAATCCATCGGGGGCCTGAATCATCCACACGCGCGGCGACAGTTGCACGGGCGGCAGGTCCGGCACCGGTGAGCCGGAGATGAAGTCGTGGGCTTCGATGGCCAGTGCCGCCATGGGGCGCGCGAGTCCAACGCCGGTGACGGCGGCGGCCGTCAGAATGGATCTTCGGCTCAACACCATCGGTTCAGATCGATGCGCCGTGCATCGCGAAGGGGTGGTTCAGCGCTGGGAGGAAGGCAGCAAGCGGTCGCTGCTGTCGATGTCGTCGACCTCATCGAGCTCGATGGCCACCTGCGTGCACACCGCGCGGCACAAGGTGGCCACACGCTCGCTTTGCAGGCGGTAGTAGATCTGCGTGCCCTCGCGCCGCTTGGCCAGGATGCCGCTGCGGTAAAGCGTGCCCAAGTGCTGGGACATATTGGGCTGGGTCGTGTCGATCAGCTCCAGCAATTCCGAGACGTTCTTCTCGTCCTGGCACACCGCACTGATGATCTTCAGCCGCACCGGTGTGGCCAGGATGGCAAACAGCTCAGCCGCTGTCTCAAAGACGCGATCCTGGTCGAGTTCGGGTTCGCCGGCGTGGGTGACTTGGGGCATAGCCGAAGTTTATTCGAAACAACGAATATGCAAGAGCGCACTAGCGCTTGGCCGTCGGCTTTGACTCAAACCGATAGTGGTCGCGGTCCAGCACAGCGGCCACGGCGGTGACCTCCTCCGGAAAGAGCCCCAAGTTGAGCTCCGTACTGCAATAGTCCACCATGCCGCGCAGGAGGCCGGCCGTGTTGATCTTGCCCTTTGGCCGGTAGATGGCGCTGCCGTCGCCGCCCACCCGACGCGCGTGGCAGACCGAACACTTGTTTTCGGCGATCAGCTTGACGCCCAGGGGCAGGTCAGCGTCCTTGAAGAGTGGTCCCGCCTGCGCCCAACCCGCTGCCGGCCAGAAGGCCGCAAGCGCCACCCACAGGCAGGCCGCCGCGCTCGGTCGAAGGGTTATTGAAGACCTCATGATTGGGGTGTCCTTGTTTCGTGCTCAGCCCAGACCCTGCAACTCCAGCACGTCTTCTTCGAACATTTCGCCCGGAATCGACTGCCGGATGCGACCCGTGCGGTCCACGAGAACGGTCAGGGGAATCGACTTTCGTGCCGAAAGGGCCGCACGCAAGGGCTCATGTTCCAGGGTCACTGGAAATGTATAACGGTTGAGCGTCAGGTAGCGCGCGACCGCCGCCGGGTCACGATCCCGGCTGACGCTCAGGATCTGCGGGCCACCCTGTCGCTGCACCCGTTCGTACAGTCGCTGCACATGCGCGTTGTGGCGCACGCAGAAAGGGCAGGTGACAGACCAGAACACCACCACCTGAGGTCGCCCACCCTCCGCCGCCCAGCTGTTGCCGTCGATCAGCCTGACCGCGGGCCACCGCACCATCTGCCCGGCTGGGGCCTCGGCAGATTGCGCCCCTGCGGCGCGACAGGCCACTCCGGCTGCTCCCGCCCAGAACCAGCGGCCTATCGCCCCGAGCGCGCCGCGGCGACCGGCGTGCCCGACAGGGGAGTCCGGGTTGGGAAGGGTTTTCACGATGGCGGGCATGGGATACGCACACTACATTCAATCGGACTGATATTTGACGACACTCCAAGCCCCGTTCGCAAGCCCACCGATCAGGTGCCTAAAGGTTAGAACCCTGTCGCAAAATATTGGAGACGATTTGAACCAGGAGAACCCAAGATGTCCTTGAGCCGAAACCTGGCCATCGCCGCAATGGCCATGGCCTCCACCTGGGCCACAGCCCAGACCGATGTCAACCTGGCCCGAAACCTGGCAGCGACCTGTGCGAACTGCCACGGCACCAACGGCAACGTGGTGGGCAAGGATATGAAGCCCCTGGCGGGCGTGCCGGCCGCCAACACGGTGTCCCTGATGGCCGCCTTTAAGGCGGGCTCCATCCCCAATTCAACCATCATGCACCAGATCGCCAAGGGCTATACCGACGAGCAGATCAAGCTGATCGCCGAGTACTTCGCTGCCCAGAAGCCCGCGAAGAAGTGAAGGAACCCACCATGTCGATGAACACGATTTCCCGCCGCCGCCTCTTGGGCGCTGGCTCGGCCCTGGCGGGCCTGTCCTTGGCCGGTTGCGCCAGCACCGATTCGGGCCCCTCCATCGGCCGCGTGGTGGTGATTGGTGGCGGCTTCGGCGGCAGCACCGCCGCCCATTACCTGAAGATGTGGGGCGGCAACATCGATGTCACCCTGGTGGAGCGCAACGCCAACTTCGTGTCCTGCCCCATCTCCAACCTCGTGCTGGGTGGCTACAAACAGATCGCTGACGTCACCAAGGGCTATGGCGGCCTCAAAGCCATGGGTATCAAGGTGGTGCAGGGCGAGGTGACCGCGATTGACGCGGCCGGCAAGCGGGTGCGCCTGGCCGACGGTACGCAACTGCCCTATGACCGCCTGGTGGTTTCGCCGGGCGTGGACTTCATGAACGACGCCGTGGCCGGCTTGGCCACCCCCGCGGCTCAGGCGAGGTTCCTGCACAGCTGGAAGGCCGGCCCGCAAACGGTGGCCTTGCGCCAACAGCTCACCGCGATGCGCGACGGCGGCGTGGTGGCGATCTCCATTCCCAGAGCCCCTTACCGCTGCCCGCCCGGCCCCTACGAGCGCGCCTGCATGGTGGCCGCCTACCTCAAAGAGCACAAGCCGCGCAGCAAGGTGCTGGTGCTGGACGGAAACCCCGAGATCGTCTCGAAGAAGGGCCTGTTCGAGAAGGCCTTCAAGGACCGCTACAGCGGCACCCTGGAGTACCGCGCCAATGCCGAACTGCGCGAGGTGGACGCGGGCAACGGCGTGGCCAAGCTCGAGTTCGAGGATGTGAAGGCCGACGTGATCAACGTGATCCCGCCGCAGCGCGCGGGCGACATTGCGCGCCAGGCGGGCCTGGTCAACATGAACAACCGCTGGGTGGGCGTGAACTGGCTGACGATGGAAAGCACGGCCGTGGCCAACATCCATGTGCTGGGCGATGCCACCATGAGCGCGCCGCTGATGCCCAAGAGCGGCCACATGGCCAACCAGCACGCCAAGGTGGCGGCTGCGGCCATCATCAACCAGCTCAAGGGCCTGCCGGTCAACGCCACCCCGGTGGTGATGAACACCTGCTACAGCTTTGTGTCCAAGACCGAGGTGGTGCATGTGGCCTCGGTGCACCAGTACAACGCCGAGCAGAAGACCTTCCTGACCGTACCCGGTTCGGGTGGCGTGTCGGCTGCGGCCAGCGAACTGGAGGGACGCTATGCCCTGGGCTGGGCAGACAACATCTGGGCCGACATGTTGCGCGCGTGACGGGCGGACACCCATCCACCCAGCAGGGCACCCTCGGGTGCCCTTTTTGTTAGGCGATGCCCGGGTTGCCCTGCATGCCCATCAGCTTGGGCGTGTTGATCCGGCGCGGCTTGACGCGGCCGCCCTGGGACTTCAGCCACTGCTCCACCACGTCCCACACCGGCTTGTTTCCGGCACGACTGGCCTCTTCAGCCACCGGCGCCCAGCCGGCCACCTTGTAGGTCTTGCCCGCTTCGATCAACTGGCCCTTCAGGCGCATGTCGCTGATGCGGCTGCCCATCTTTTCGCCCGGGGTGCAGGTGTAGGTGAGCCCACCCACGCGGACCATGTCGCCGCCTTGCTGGTAGTACGGGTCGGGGTTGAAGAGGTTGTCAGCGACGTCTTCCAGCACCGTCTTGATCATCTCGCCGCTCATGTTGGTGACCGTGGCGTACGGGTAGGTTATCGCCAACTGGTCCATCATCAGCTCGCGCGTGATCACATCACCGGGCAGCAACGAGGTGCCCCAGCGGAAGCCGGGCGAGAAGGCCAAGTCGGCGCCCTGCACGTCCATCAACGCGTCGCAGATCAACTGGTCCCAGCTGCCGTTGAAGTTGCCGCGGCGGTAGAGCAGTCCGTCGGTGACGGCCAGCCT
>JBEAWD010000121.1:0-10171 GCA_041160585.1 Pseudomonadota bacterium
GTCAAGGATTTCGATCTCCCGGTGCTGCACGTCGATGTAGCCCCAGTCGGCCAGCGCGGTCAGCGAGCGGCTGACGGTTTCATGGGCAATGCCCAAGTGGCTGGCGATGTCGCGGCGGCTCATCCGCAGCACCATACGCTTGGCCGAATACCCTTGCTCGGCCTGGCGCTCGATCAGCTGCAACAGGAAGCGGGCCAGCCGCACCTCGGCACCCACCGCAGCAATCACCTCCAGCGTCATGTTCTTGCGGCGAATCTCTCGGCCACTGGCCAGAAAGATGAGCTGCTCCAGGGCCGGCACCTGACGCGCTGCATTGAGCAGCTCTCGGAACGAGGCGATGGCCACCGTGGCGTCTTCCAGGGCCACCGCATCGCCGCCATAGACGCCATCACTCAGGCCGTCCAAGCCGATCACATCGCCGCGCGCCAGAAAGCCCTGCACCAGCTCGTAGCCATCCGGGTCGGTGTGGACCGACTTGAAGGTGCCCGCACTGATGAAGTACAGGCTCTCAAAGGGTGCGCCCTCGTGCGTGACCAAGGTGCCGGTGCGCACGCGGCGCATTGGAAACACGATCTGATCCGACCGCGGCCCCACCTCATGAGATTGCCCCATCCATCGCAACAGGTCTGATCCTGTGCAACGGGCCGATTGAAGTGCTCCCTGTCCATCCATGCGGTTTTCCATCTCCGTTCCTCCTGTCAAGTGGTCATGCATTGATCAGGCTGAAGGTTCGCCGCAAGGCGCAGGTCTGAACATCAGCGAGTTGCGCACCTCGCCCGGCGAATTCGGGACCGTGCGTGGTGGGGGAAGTTCCGCCAGGGTTAGGAAGATTCCTACGGGGCATTGCCGACTCGACGCCATGTCGGCGAGACAAAAATTGATGCATCGCAACATAAATATCGTTTTATAGGCATAATAAAAACTTATAGCAGTTTGAAAAGGTAAAACCCATGCGTGTTGAAGCGGGTAACAGCCTTCCGCAGACCGGTTGCGAGATCTCCCTGGTCCTGGCCGATGACCATCGCCTGATACGGGAGGGCATACGCCGCATCCTTGAAAGCCAAACCGATCTGTGCATCGTCGGCGAGGCCGACGATGGTCATCAACTGGTGGGGCTGATGCGCACGACACCAGCACGTGTCGCGGTCATCGACCTCAACATGCCAGGCCTTTGCGGTGTGGCCCTCATTCGTCGCATCCGACAGGAGAGCCCAGGATGCGCGGTGCTGGTGCTGTCGATGTATGCCGAAGAGTTGTACGCCATGCGGGCCTTGAAGGCCGGCGCGCAGGGTTATCTGACCAAGGATGCGGCCAACGACGAACTGGTTCTTGCCGTGCGCAAGGTGGCCTCGGGCGGGTGTTATCTGTCGCGCCGCATGGCGGAAAAGGTGGCGATGAGCCTGGCGCATCAGGACGATGTGCCGCGCCATGAACGGCTCACCGATCGCGAGTTCGAGATCTTTCGGTGCATCGTCGCCGGTCAGCGCATCAGCGACATCTCGCACGCCATGCACCTGTCGGTCAAAACGGTCAGTACGCACAAGAGCCGCATCCTTCAGAAGATGAACCTCGACAGCACAGCGGCCCTGATCCGCTATGGCCTGGAAAATCGCCTGTTCCCCGAGCCGGGCCTGGCGGTCGATCGGCACCACGCCGTGCCCGCGGCACTGCCTGTCTGGATGGGCCCTCAACAGGGCGTTCTCAGCTTCTGACCCCGCTCAAACCGCGCCGCGCGCGGGCTTCCATACTGGTCTGCACAGCCACGCGATGGCTGCAACCTGCACCACGTTGGAGACCCCATGCCACGCGCCGACAACCCATCCCACGCCACCGCCAGCAGCCGCAGCCGTGCACGGCGAAACCCTGCACCCTCGCGCCTTCCCGAAACGGGCGCTCGAGCTGAAGCAGCCGGCGCCTCTGCGACCGTACCCAAGCCCTCCCTAAAGGTCCGCTCGGCCAATGGGAATGGGATTGCGAGTGGGAATGGGCAGGAGACGGTTCCAGGATGGGCCGGACAACTCCGACTTCCCCTGTCCTGGAGCCTCCAGACACTCATGCTGATGCTGCATGCCGGGGAAGAGTTTCAACGTGCGCAGCTTGACTGCTTGCACATGGCGCTCAAGCGGCATGAGCACGCTCACCAGCGCCTCTTGGCCTGCGAGGACACGGCCGAAATGGCCAGTGTGCATGCCGACCTGCTGCGCTTTGACACGGCCAACCTGACGCAACTGTCGCAGCGCTGCATGGACGCAGGCGTGCACCTCAACACCGATCTCGCACGCCTTGTGGCGCAGGCGCTGGACGGCAGTCGGCATCACCTCATGCGCTCGACCTTCGAAGGCTTCCAAAGCGGCCTGAGAACCGGTTTCAGGCCCTTGGATGAAATCTTCTCGGCACCCATCCTGCGCGAACTGGTGACGCCACGCGCCAGCGCGTCGGCGTCACCCGAGGCGCACTAGGCGTGGCCTCAGCGCTTGGCCACGAGTGTGAGGATGTCGTAACTGGCCACGACCTCGCCGTTCTGGTTCGTCACCTCGACATCCCAGGCCACGACCCCCTGACCCTTGCCATCGGCGCCGACCTTCATGCGATCGATCTTGCGCTTGGCCGTCAGGCGCGCACGGATGGTGTCGCCCAGGGCCACGGGCTTGGTGAAGCGCAGGGTGTCCAGACCATAGTTGGCCAGAAGCGGGCCCGGCGCTGTCCACACGAACAGGCCCGCTGCCGCCGACAGCACGAGGTAGCCGTGTGCGATGCGCTGCCCGAAGGGCGAGGCCTTGGCAGCCTCCTCGTCGAAGTGCATGTAGAAGGTGTCACCGGTGAGGTCACCGAAGGCCTGCACATCGGCGGCCGTGATCGTGCGTGGCTCGGTGAGCAGGCTTTCGCCGATCTGCAGATCTTCGAAGGCTTTGCGCATCGGATGCATATCCGACTCGATCACCGTAGCGCCGCGCACATATTCGCCCGTCACGGCCATCACCATGTCGGGCGAGCCTTGGATGGCGCTGCGCTGCAGGTTGTGCTTGACGGCACGGATGCCGCCCAGTTCCTCGCCGCCACCGGCGCGACCGGGGCCGCCGTGCTTGAGGTAAGGCAGTGGTGAGCCATGACCGGTGGACTCGGCAGCCGCCTTGGCGTCCAGGATGTGCAGCCGCCCGTGCAAAGCCGCAGCTTGGGGCACGATGCGCGCGGCCACCGCGGGCGTCTTGGTGATCAGCGAGCCCACCAGGCTGCCTTGCCCGCGCGCGGCCAGGGCCAGGGCTTCATCGGTATCGTCGTAGGGCATGAGGGTGCTGACCGGGCCGAAGGCCTCGATGTCGTGCACCTGGGCCACGTCCAGCGGCCGCTCACACAGCAGCAGGGTGGGGCTGAAGAAGGCGCCCTCGTCCACGCCTTGCCCGCGCGGCGAAAAACCGTCGCTCTGGCCATACACCTGGCTCATGTGCGGCGCGGCCAATAGTTGGCGCACGCGATCGGCCACGTCAGACTGTTGAGCCTTTGAGGCCAGAGCGCCCATCTTCACGCCTTCGATGGAGGGGTCTCCCACCACCACCTTGGCCAAGCGCTCACGCAGGCGTTGGGCCACGGCATCGAGGTGGCGACGCGGCACGATGGCGCGCCGGATGGCGGTGCACTTCTGGCCCGCCTTGACGGTCATCTCGCGCGCCACTTCCTTGACGAAGAGATCGAACTCGGGGTCGTCAGGCGACACGTCCTCGCCCAAGATGGCGCAGTTGAGCGAATCGGCTTCGGCATTGAAGGGGATGCCGTGCTTCAGCAAGTGCGGGCGTGCGCGCAAGGTGGCTGCGGTATCGGCACTGCCAGTGAAGGTGACCATGTCCTGGCCATTGAGGCGGTCCAGCAGGTCGCCGGTGCCGCCGATGACCAGTTGGATCGACCCCTCGGGCAGCAGCTTGGACTCCAACATCATGCGCACCATGGCCTCGGTGAGGTAGCTGGTGGCCGTGGCGGGCTTGCCGATGCAGGGCTGGCCCGCAAGGAAACCGGGCGCAAACTTCTCCAGCAGTCCCCAGACCGGAAAATTGAAGGCGTTGATGTGCACCGCCAGCCCGCGCCGGGGCGCCAGGATGTGCGTGCCGACGAACTGGCCGCCCTTGCCCAGGGTGACCACCGGACCTTCGTGCACCACGTTGCCCGAGGGCAATTCGCTGCTGCCCATGCTGGCGTAGGCGAAGAGCGTGCCGGTACCGCCTTCGATGTCGACCCAGCTGTCGGTACGGGTGGCCCCGGTGTGGGCCGAGATGGCATAGAGCTCTTCCTTGCGGCTGCCAAGGTACTTGGCCAAAGCCTTGAGGATGGCCGCGCGCTGCTGGAAGTCGGTCTTCAGCAGTTCGGGCACGCCCACGGTACGCGCATGGTGCACGGCCGCTTCGAAGTCGAGCGACTCGGCATGGGTGTGGGCCACCACCTGACCATTGATGGCGCTGCGCAGCGCCGCAGCCGGCTGCAGCCCGACCCATTGGCCGGCGATGAAACTCTGGAGGATGGGGGCTTGAATCATGACTGACTTACTTCAAAAGTTGAACTATCGGATCAAAAAAAGGACCCCGCGGAATCCTTCCGTCGGGGCCCTTGCCGGGATCTTCATCAGTCGCCGATGTACTTCCAGGTACCGTTGCTGATGGTCACCATCACACGGCCGCGCTGGTCCAGGCCGTTGTGGTCGGCCGCAGACATGTTGAAGATGCCATGGGCACCGGCCAGCTCCTTCACACCTTCGAGCGCATCGCGCATGGCGGCGCGGAACGCCGGCGTGCCGGGCTGTGCCTTCTTCAGTGCCTCGGTGGCGGCGCGCTCAACCAGCAGACCGGCGTCCCAGCCGTGGCCACCAAAGGTGGAAACACTGCCTTTGCCATACTTGGCCTCATAGGCGTTCACATAGGCCAAGGCGCTCTTGCGAACGGGATGGTCGGCCGGCAACTGAGCCGCCACCAGCATCGGACCTGCGGGCAGGATGGTGCCCTCCACGTCCTTGCCACCCACGCGCAGGAAGTCGTTGTTGGCCACACCGTGCGTCTGGTAGATCTTGCCGGTATAGCCGCGCTCGCGCAGCGACTTCTGTGGCAGGGCTGCGGGCGTGCCTGAACCGGCGATCAGCACCGCATCAGGCTTGGCGGCCTGAACCTTGAGCACCTGCCCGGTCACCGATGTGTCGGTGCGGTTGTAGCGCTCAACGGCCACCACGTTCAGGCTCTTGATGCCGGCGGCCTTCTGGAATTCCTGCAGCCAGCCTTCGCCATAGGCATCGGCAAAGCCGATGAAGGCCACGCTCTTGATGCCGTTGTTGGCCATGTGCTGGGCGATGGCAATGGCCATCATGATGTCGTTCTGCGGGGTCTTGAAGACCCAGCGCTTCTTGGCATCCACCGGCTCGACGATGCGGGCCGAGGCGGCCATGGAGATCATCGGCGTTTGGCTCTCGGCGGCCACGTCGATCATGGCCAGCGAGTTGGGGGTGGTGGTAGAGCCGATGATCACGTCCACCTTGCTCTCGGTGATCAGCTTGCGCGCATTGCTGACCGCGTTGGTGGTGTCCGAGGCGTCATCAAGCACCACATAGTTGACCTTGTGCTTGCCGATCTGCTTGGGCATCAGCTCGATGGTGTTCTTCTCCGGAATGCCCAATGAGGCGGCCGGCCCCGTGGCCGACACGGTCACGCCCACGGTGATGTCGGCATGTGCAGCCAGGGCGGCCGTGGCCAAGGCCGCAGCCAGCAGGGACTTCAAAAACTTCATCGCTTGTCTCCTCTTTGGTTGATGGAAGTGGGAAAGTCAGTTTCCAAGGTAACTGATCGGTCAGGTCTTCAGGATACCGTGTGCCTGCGCGGGCTGCACCTCACCCAGGCCACCGAAGAACAGGGCTGACACCATATCGCCCATCTGTTCATGGCTGATCGAGCCGGCCGGACGCAGCCAGGTGAACATCCAGTTGATCATGCCAAAGAGCAGCATGGTCACGGCCTTGTGCAGACCCGCCTCGGCCAACTCGGGCCGAATCTCGCGCACCACATCGGCAAAGGCCTGCACCACACGCCGTTGTGCAGCCACCACCTGCTGCTGCTCCTGGGAGCCAAGGAACTTCACGTCCTCAGTGAGCACGCGGTGTTCGTGGCGAGAACCTGCGTACTCGGCGACGAAGCGCAGGATGAGCTGGCGAAGACGCGTCTCGGCCGGCGCGCTTTGGCTCAGCACGTCCTGGGTCAGCTGTTCGAGGCGACCCACGTGGGTCAGTGCGATCAGCGCCAACAGCTCCGACTTGTCGCGCACATAGTGGTACAGCGCGGCCTTGCTCACCCCGCAGGCTTGCGCCACCTCGTTCATGCTGGTGCCGCCATAGCCCTGCAAGGCGAACAGCTCGGCTGCCTGATGCAGGATGCGATCCCGCTGGTCGTCGTAGGTGGAGGCACGCGGTCTGGCCATTGGGTGTCAGCGCTCGTCGAAACTCAACACCACCCGCTCGGTCAGCGGGTGGGCCTGACAGGACAGCACGAAACCGGCCTCGACTTCCTTCTTGTCCAGGGCGAAGTTGCGTTCCATGCGGACTTGGCCTTCCATCACCTTGCAGCGGCAAGTGCCACACACGCCGGAGGTGCAGGAGAAAGGCACCTCCAGGCCTGCGGCCGATGCGGCATCCAGAATGCTGGGCTGATCTTTGCTGAACTCAATCTCACGCTGCAGGCCATCGCGCACGATGACGATGCGCGAGCGCTCGGCATCGCCGGGCTGCGCTTGGTGCATCACCGCATCGGCGCCCTGAGCGCTGGCAGCGCCAGGCGCCTGGGCCACACCGAAGCGCTCGATGTGGATGCGCTCTTCGGCAACGCCCGCAGCCTGCAGGGCCGCTTCGGCCTCGTCGTTCATCTGAAAGGGGCCGCAGATGTAGGCATGGTCGATCGAGGCCGCGGGCACCACCGTGCGCAGGAACTCGCCGATCTTCTCGCGGTTCATGTGGCCCATGTTGAGGGGGAGATCCGAGCGCCGGGCCGCCCCAAGCTCGGATCGCGCCCCCTCGGGGGGCAGGTGCGAAGCGCCGTGGGGGCCATCATTCCCTGGTTCATCAGAGAAGACGTGGTGCAGCACCACGCGCTGCATCCAGCGGTTCTTGAGGTCTTCGAGTTCCTCCTTGAACATGGTGCTGCGCAGGGCGCGGTTGCCGTAGATGAGCGTGAAGCGCGAGTGCGGCTCACGCACCATCACCGTCTTGAGGATTGACAGGATGGGCGTGATGCCACTGCCGCCAGCAATGCCTACATGATGGCGCCTGGCCTGAGCATCCAGGGGCACGAAGAAGCGGCCCTGGGGCGCCATCACACTGATGCGGTCACCAGCCTGAAGATGTTCGTTGATCCAATTGGAGAACACGCCCCCCTTGACCTTGCGCACCCCCACACGCAGTTCGCCATCGTCCACACCGGCACAGATCGAGTAGGAACGGCGAAGGTCTTGTCCTTCGATCGTCTTGCGCAGCGTCAGGTATTGACCCTGGGTGAAGCCAAAGGACTCGCGCAGCTCGACGGGCACTTCAAACGTCACGATCACGGCCTCGGTCGTGTCGGGTTCTATGCGACGCACGATCAGGTCATGGAACAAAGGAGACGTGCTCATATCGGCTTGAAGTGTTCGAAAGGTTCGCGGCAGGCGCGGCAGCGGTACAGGGCCTTGCAGGCGGTGGAGCCGAAGGCCGACAGGCGTTCGGTATCGGTGCCCTCGCACCGCGGACAGGCGATGACCTCACGCCGCACCACGCGAATGGGCACGGCCCCATCGGGCGTGTGCTGAAGGTGCCCTGGCGGCGCAATGCCATAGGCCTTCAACTTGGCGCGGCCCTCGGCACTGATCCAGTCGGTGGTCCAGGCCGGGGCCCGGCGCAGTTCGGTGCGCACCTCGCTGAAGCCAGCCAGCTGCAGGGCCTCGCGCACGGCGCACTCGATGGCCTCGGTGGCCGGGCAACCCGAATAGGTGGGGGTCAGCCAGACGCTGAGCACCGCCGCCTCCAACCGAACCTCACGCACGATGCCCAGGTCGCACACCGACAGGGCTGGCACTTCCGGGTCCAACACCTGCTCGAGCACCGCCCAGGCCCGCGCTTCGGGCCTGTCCATCCCGGGCAGTCCCGCCAGCTCGATGCGCCCCACGGCGTAGGGCGCTCCGCCTAGGTCCAGCGGAATGACTGGAGCGGCAGGCAGGTCCCTCACCAGACGGCTCCTGGGTGCGTCCGTTGCAGGGTTTGCATCTCGGCCAGCAGGTAGCCCATGTGCTCAGAGTGCACGCCTCGCCGACCGGTGCTGCGGAAGGGGCTGGCTTGGGGCGCGCCAAGCGTGGCGGCTGCCAATACCGGGCTCACGTCGGCTTCCCACCCCTGGCGCAACTCGCTGGCCCGCGGGCCCAGGCCGCTTTGCGCAGCCGCCTCGTCCACTGCATCGTCTTCGAACAACTCGGCCACATAGGGCCACAGGCGCTCAAGGGCACGCTGCATGCGCGCATGGGACTCATCGGTACCGTCACCCAGTCGAACCACCCAGTCACCGTTGTGCTGCTGGTGATATCGGGCCTCCTTGATCGCCTTGGCGGCAATGGCGGCCAGCTCCTCATCGGTGGATGCAGCCAGCTTCGCCCACACCTGCTTGAGCCAGGTGGCCACCATCAGATTGCGCAGCACGGTGAAGGCGAAATCACCGGGTCGATTGCGGCGGTGGGTCGCCTCATCGGCCGTGTTGGGCAGCTCGCACAAGGTCGGGTTCAGAAAGTCGCGCTCGTCGCGCAGGAACGCAAGCTGGTCCTCATCGAAGGCCTTGCCACCGGCGCGGGCGTGAAGTTGGCCGGCATGGGTCAGCAGCGCACGGGACTGCCCCACCAGGTCCAAGGACATGTTCGTCAGCGCGATGTCCTCCTCGAGTACCGGGGCGTGACCGCACCATTCGGACAGGCGCTGGGCCAGGATCAGCGCGGTGTCGGCCAGGCGCAGTACATACTGCACATCGGCCGAGGGCTTGAGGGTGATGGAGGTCATGGTGAGCCAGGGTGCGTCACATGTGGTCGACCGAGTCGGGCAATTTGTAGAAAGTCGGGTGGCGGTACACCTTGTCTTCCATGGGGTCGAAGTACATGTCCTTGTCGCGCGGGTCGCTGGCGGTGATGTCGCTGGCCTTGACCACCCACACACTGGCACCCTCCTGGCGCCGGGTGTAGACCTCGCGGGCCAACTGCACGGCCATCGCGGCGTCGGCTGCGTGCAGGCTGCCGCAGTGCTTGTGGTCCAGGCCGGCGCGGCTGCGCACAAAGACTTCCCACAAGGGCCATTCTTGATCGGCGCTCATGCGGCCTCCTGATGGCTGGTTTGCTTGCGGGCGTGGGCCATGGCGGCCTCGCGTACCCAGGCGCCCTCCTCCCAAGCGGTCACGCGGGTGGCCAGGCGTTCCTTGTTGCAGGGGCCATTGCCCCCCACCACGGCCCAGAACTCGCTCCAGTCGATGGCGCCAAAATCCCAGTGGCCACGCGCTTCATTCCATTTCAGGTCGGGGTCGGGCAAGGTCACGCCCAAGACCTTGGCCTGGTCCACCGTGGCGTCCACGAACTTCTGACGCAGCTCGTCGTTGGACACCCGCTTGATGCCCCAGCGCATACCCTGCGCGCTGTTGGGGCTGTCGGCATCGTGTGGGCCGAACATCATGATGCTGGGCCACCACCAACGGTTCACCGCGTCCTGCACCATGGCGCGCTGGCCGTCGGTGCCTTCGCGCATCATGGTCAGCAGGGCGTCGAAGCCCTGGCGCTGGTGGAAGCTTTCCTCTCGACAGACGCGGATCATGGCGCGGGCATAAGGCGCGTAGCTGCAGCGGCAGATGGGCACCTGGTTCATGATGGCTGCGCCGTCGACCAGCCAACCGATCACTCCCACATCGGCCCAAGTGAGCGTGGGGTAGTTGAAGATCGAGCTGTACTTGGCCTTGCCACTGTGCAGCGCGGCGAGCATCTGATCGCGGCTGATGCCCAGGGTTTCCGCAGCCGAGTACAGATAAAGACCGTGTCCCGCTTCGTCCTGGATCTTGGCCAGCAGGATGGCCTTGCGCTTGAGCGTGGGGGCCCGCGTCACCCAGTTGCCCTCGGGCAGCATGCCCACGATCTCCGAGTGCGCGTGCTGGCTGATCTG
>JBEAWD010000294.1:0-7512 GCA_041160585.1 Pseudomonadota bacterium
CCGTGACGCCTGGGGTCGACTGGTAGAATGCGGGCCTTCAACGCAGCGGCTGTAGCTCAGTGGATAGAGTATTGGCCTCCGAAGCCAAGGGTCGTGGGTTCGATCCCCGCCAGCCGCGCCACTTAAGGCCGCCCCAACAGAACCAGCTTGCCCAGGTGGCGGTCACCCTCCATCGCCTTGCGTGCAGCAGGCAGTTCGTCGAAGGGGTAGGCGGCGTCCACGACCGGCTGAATCTGGCCTGAGTGGAACCAGGGCAGCCACTCTGCCTTGAAGCGCGGCAGAGCCTGCGCCCGCTGCGCGGGAGCGCGCAGCTTGTTCGATACGCCGAACAGCGACAGCCGCTTGGCATGCAGCGCTTCGAGGTCGATGTTGGCCTGTAGCACGCCATCCACATAGCCCACCATCGCCAGCCGCCCCTCGAAGCCCAGGCAGCGCATGCACTCGGCGAACACGGTGCCGCCCACGGTGTCGATGGCCAGTTGTACGCCTTCGCCTTGGGTGGCCTCCATCACGGCGGCGTGGAAGTCGGCTTGCCGCGTGTGCAGGCCAAGGTCAAGGCCCAAGTCCTTCAGGCGCTGCAGCTTGTCGGCACTGCCCGAGGTACCGATCACCGTGGCGCCCATGGACTTGGCCGCCTGCAGCGCGCTCACCCCCACGCCTGACGACACGCCGGCGATCAAGAGTGTGTCGCCGGGCTGCAGGCGGCCCTGCACCACCAACATGTCAAAGCTCACCAGAAACGTGATGGGGATGGCCGCGGCCTCGACCCACGACTGCCCCGGCGACAGGGGCAAGGCCTCGACCGCGTTCATCACCGCGTAGTCGGCAAACGCGCCGCTGCAGCGACCCATCACACGGTCGCCCACCGCCCAGCCCAGCACTCCAGGCCCCACGGCCACCACTTCGCCGGCCGCCTCGGCGCCTGCCAGTTTGGGCGCGGCGGCGCCGGTCTGCATACCCTGGGTCGGAAGGAATTCCCCCCGGTTGAGGCCAGCCGCCCGAACACGCACCCGAATCTGGCCCGGCCCGGGCTCGGGAATCGGCGCATCGACCTGTCGGCTCAGGTGAATAGCACCCTCAAGGTCCTGCAATCGGTAGGCGTGCATGGTGGAAGTTGACATGGTGGATGGGGTTGCAGGCGAAGGGTGGGGCGCGATGGTCGTGGGGCTCGAAACATCTGTCAACGCAGCCAACGCAAGGCCCCGTGCCCGGCCCACCGCCCCGTGGCGCAACACGCGGTCAAGAGATAGCCGCCCGTTGGGGCTTCCCAGTCCAGCATCTCGCCGGCGCAGAACACGCCCGGCATCGCGCGCAGCATCAGCTGGGCGTCCATCGCCGTGAAGGGCACGCCCCCTGCGGTGCTGATGGCTTCATCCATCGGCCGGGGCGCGCTCAGTTCCAGGGGAAGTGCCTTCAGTGCGGCGCCAAGCCGCTCGGTATCGGCCAGGCCATCGGCCCCCAGCACCTCGTGCAGCAGGGCCAGCTTCAATCCGGCAATGCCCAACCGACTCTTCAGGTGGGTGGCCAGGCTGCGCGGGCCACGCGGGCGTCGCAGTTCGTCCAACACGCGCGGCGTGGTGTGATCGGGCAAGAGGTCCAGCACCAGGGTGGCGCGCCCTTCCCGATCGATCGCGTCACGCAAGTCGGCGGCCAGGGCATAGATGAGGCTACCCTCCACACCGGTATCGGTCAGGACGAACTCACCCTGTTGGCGCCGGCCCTCGAAGGTGGCGGCCACCGGCTTGACCGGCTGGCCGGCGTAGCGGATTCGGAGGTAGTCGCTCCAGGGCTTGGCCAGGTCAAAGCCGCAATTGGCCGGCCGCAGCCGTGCCACCGGCACGCCGCGCGCCTGCAGCGTGCCCGCCCAAGCGCCGTCGGAGCCCAGGCGCGCCCAACTTGCGCCACCCAGGGCCAGCACGGTCACATCGGGCTTCACGGTCTCGTCGCCGAAATCCAGCGCACCGGCTTGGGTCCAACCGCGCCAGCGCCGGCGCATGTGGGTGCGCAAACCCTGGCTGCGCAATCGATGCAGCCAGGTGCGCAACAAAGGGGCGGCCTTCATTTCCGTGGGAAACACCCGGCCGCTGCTGCCCACAAAGGTGTCCACGCCCAGGGCGGCGGCCCAAGCCCTCAGGGCCGGGCCACCAAAGGCCTCCAACATGGGCTGCAAAGGATCGGCGCCGGCCGCATAGCGCTGCAGGAACGGCGCTGGTGGCTCGGCATGCGTGAGGTTCAAGCCCCCGATACCGGCCAAGAGGAACTTGCGCCCTACCGACGGCATGCCGTCATACAGGTCCACCTGCACGCCCCCTTCAAGCAGCACCTCGGCGGCCATCAGCCCGGCGGGTCCGCCGCCGATGACCACCGCGTGGCGTGCCGTCGGGGCATGCGATTCCATAGAGGCTGACATGACCGATGTTGTAACCGAATTGGCCCGGCCCGCCGCACTCCCTCTGCCCCAACCCCTTTGTTCACGGTCGACCACGGAACTCTGATACCTTCGCATTCAGATTCCCGTCACCCGCCCCCTTTCCCACTTCAGCAGCATTCGCATGAACACCGTTCCCCCCTTTCATCTGGCTTTTCCGGTGCACGACCTGGGCGAGGCGCGGCGCTTCTACGGTGGCTTGTTGGGCTGCAGCGAAGGGCGCAGTTCGCCGGAATGGATCGACTTCAACTTCTACGGCCACCAGATCGTGGCGCACCTGTCGCCGCAGTCTTGTGGCGGCGCCGAGGTCAATGCGGTGGACGGGCACGGCGTGCCGGTGCGGCACTTCGGCGCGGTGCTGCCCATGGCCGACTGGCAGGCGCTGGCCGAACGCCTGCGCGCAGCCGGTACACAGTTCGTGATCGAGCCCTACATCCGGTTCAAGGGTGAAGTGGGCGAGCAGGCCACGATGTTCTTCCACGACCCCTCGGGCAATGCCATCGAGTTCAAGGCCTTTGCGGACATCGGGCAGCTCTTCGCCAAGTGAAGCCATGTCCGCGCCTGTCCTTCCCCCCATGAACATCCAGCTGCGCTACGACCTCGATGCGCAGGCCCTGCGCCAATCGGGTGCCGATTTGCGCAACTCACTGTTCGACCTGCTGCATGCCTTGGAGGCAAGCGGCTCGATCAAGGCGGCCGCTGCCACGCTGGGTCAGTCCTACCGGCATGTGTGGGGCAGCATCCGCCATTGGGAAGAGGCGCTGGGCCAGGAACTCATCCTGTGGCACAAGGGTCGGCGTGCCACGCTGACCGATTACTCGCGCCGACTGATCTGGGCCGAACGGCAGGCTCGCGTGCGCATGACCCCACACCTGGAGGCGCTGCGCGCCGAACTCGGGCAGGTGCTGCGTGAGGCCGCCGACAGCCGCCTTCAGTTCCTGAACGTGGCAGCCAGCCACGACCTGGGCGTGGGCCGCCTGCAGGAACTGGCCACCGACCGCGGCCAACTGCACATGAAGCTGCGCTTTACGGGCAGCGAACAGGCACTGCGCGATCTCAACGAAGGTGTGTGCGAACTGGCGGGTTTCCATGTGCCCCGTCTCAGCCATGCCTCCGCAGTCTTCAAGTCGGCACTCGGGCCGCACCTGCGCCCGGGCGAACACAAGCTGATCAGTTCGCACCGTCGCGTTCAGGGCTGGATGACGCGGCGTGAGCCGGCGCAGGCCGACGGCTGGACGCGACTGCGCACCCCCGGCACGCGCCTGGTGAACCGGCAGCCTGGCTCGGGCACGCGGTTGCTGCTGGACCATCTGCTGCAGGAGCAGGGCGTCGCCCCAGAAGGGTTGGACGGCTATCACAGCCGCGTGGAGCACACGCATGTGGCCGTGGCCGCCATGATCGCGGGTGGCACGGCCGACATCGGCCTGGGCATGCAGGCCGTGGCCCAGGATTTCGGCCTGCAGTTCGAGCCGCTGGTCGAGGAAGACTACTACCTCGTGTGTCTCAAGGAGCGGCTGGACAGCGAACCGGTGCTGCGCCTGCGTCAGCTGCTGGCACGGCCTGACTGGGCGGCTGAGCTGGAGGGCCTGCCCGGCTGCGCAGCCGAACGGCCGGGCGAGGTGCTGTCCCTGGTGCAGGCCCTGCCGTGGTGGGCGTTCAAGCGGCAGCGGGCCGCCGTGGCATGACGAAGAACAGCGCCACCGCCAAGCCGACGAACAGACCCGACAGCACCGCCGACACAGTGTGGGCATCCAACATCACCCGCGCCCACATGGTGGCCGCGGTGATGGGCAGCAGCAAGCAAGCCCAGCGCCAGCCGTAGCGGCGGCACACGAACCAGGCCGCCGCGGATGCCAGCGAACTGTGGCCGGAAGGGGCGTTGTGCCGGCTGTCCTCGTCAAGGGGGCGTTGTCCCAGGCGCGTGCCCGCGACCACCCAATCGTTGAAAAGGCGCTTGGGAATGTGTGTGGCCGCCGTGCCCACCACCGTCACTGCGGCGAGTTGCGCCAGGCCCGCCAAGTCCCGCTGCAGCAGGGGCAGGGCGATGGCCACCACCGTGTTGACATGGCGCAGTCCGTCTTCGACCAGCATCACCGTCACATGGTCGTGGCCGCCACGGGGGGTGTGGTAGCCGAGCTCGTGGTCGCTGGGGTAAAGGGCGCAGGCCAGGGCCAGGGCCGCACACAGCCAGGCGGCCCAGCACCAGGCACGGGGTAGGCGGCGGTGCAGGCTCAGGGATTCGGTCAGAGCGGCGCGAAAGCGCAGCCAGCGGCCTTTGAAAGTGCCACCGGGGTTGTTGAGGTCAGAGGGGTCAGCGCGCATCATGTCGGAACAGATCCCTTTCCGCTCGGTAGGCCCCACTGCGCAAGCCCAAGGCGCCCATCACCGAGTGGAAGACATGGTCATGGCCGAAGGTCCCCTCGCGCCGCGTGGGCCATGCGCCGACTGGCGCGGCCGATCCAGCAGATGCCCGCCAGATCAGCAAGGGGATGTCCATTTGGACATCCGGCGCCAGGGCCGCCGGCGTGCCGTGCAGGTACAGGCCGCCCTCGCCCAATGACTCGCCATGGTCGGACACGTACAGCAGGGTGCGGTCCCAAGCCTTGAGGCGGCCCAGCCGCATCGTGATCTCGGCCAGCAAGGCATCGGTGTGCACGATGGAATTGTCGTAGGCGTTCACCAGCGTGCCGGGCGGGCAACTGCCCAGGTTCACCGACCGGCACACCGGGGTGAACGCCTCCAGCGCCGGCGGGTACTTTTCGAAATAGGCCGGGCCATGGCTGCCGGCCTGGTGCAGCACGATCAGCACCAGCGGGGCGTTGGAAGCTTCGATGCGCTCTTCCAGCCCCAGCAGCAAGGCCCCATCGAAGGCACCATCGCGCGGCAGGCTGCACAGGGCACGGTCCAGGCCGGAAAGGGTGTTGGCCGGTTCATCACAGCGTTTGAGCAGCTCACCCTTTTGCAGCCGGCTGCCCACGGTCATCCGCGGTTCGCCAAAGTTGTTGCTGCGCCATTCCACGTCGACGCCGTGACGGAACAAATAGCTTGGCAGCGTTTCCTCGGGCGGGTGCTCATCCACCTTGGAGCCATGCGCCGAGAGCATGCAGGCCAGCGCCGCCGTGGTGTAGCTGGCACAAGCACGCGCGCGCAGCACCTCCACCGGCAAGCGGCTGAGTTGCGGGTTGGTGGGCCGCGCGTAGCCGTAGAGCGAGAAGTTCGCCGCGCGGGCGGATTCACCGATCACCAGCACGACCACGCGCTTGGCTGTGGCGACACCTGAACCCATGCCCGATGCCACGGCCGCGTTGACATCCAGGTCGGGCAAGGGCGCCAGGGGCCGGTTCGCCGCGCGTTCACGCTGCACGAATCGAACCCCATTGACCACATAGGACCAGGGCGGCGTCATCGAGCCGATGCGGCTCATGTGCCGGTCCAGCCACAGCCATGATGTGGCATTCGCATACAGCCAAGTGGCGGCCAACACAAAGCCCAGCACCCAGTGCGCCACGCGCACCCAGTGCCGGTGGGGCGCCCACTCGATGCGCCACACCCACCACGCCGGCAACACCGCCAGCACACCTACCCAGACCAGCAGGGTCGGGTGGAAGAGCGCCGATGCCTCATCGAAACGGGTGTTGAACACATTGCCCATCATGTCCACGCTCAGCACCACTTGGTAGGTGTGCACGAAGTAGCTGGCCAGGCCGTTTCCCAGCAGCAGCAACACCGCCATCAGCTTGACCACGCGCCGAGACACCAGCAGGGGCAGGCCCAGCAGCAGGATCATCAGCAGCGTGAGCAAGACACCCAGAGTGGCCAGCGTTCGCCAGCCTTCGACGCTGGCCAGGTTCAGCTGCGCCGCGGCATAGGCGAAGGTGGGCCACTGGAATACCAGCGCCGTGTAGGCGGTGTACAGCAGCAGAAACTGCCAGGGGTGCAGCTGCGGCTGCGTCAGCAGCCGGGCCAGGCGATGGCGTGGCGGCGGCGCACCCAAGCGATCGTCATGATCGTGGGCGGGGCTCATGCACGCGCGGTGATCCTGGGCATCCGCAAAGTTTACGGTCAGGCGCCCTCGGTTTGGCGGGTCCTCAGTTCGGCCGGCTGTCAGCCAAGCGGGGCCTCGGCTGTGCGGGCCGGCAGCACCTGGCCGTGGCAACTGCCAAAGCCCACGCGTGCCGCACCCGGCCGTTCGCACCAGGCCCGCAGCGTCACGGCGTCACCGTCTTCGAGAAAGGTGCGCTGCTCACCGCTGGGCAATGACAGCGGCTGCTTGCCCCCGTTCGTCAGTTCGATCAGGGCACCGGCTTCCTCGGGTTCTGGCCCCGACAGCGTGCCCGTACCCAAGAGATCGCCGGGCTGCAGATTGCAGCCGCCCACGGTGTGGTGCGTGACCATCTGGGCCAGGGTCCAGTAGGCATGCCGGTAGTTGGACCTCGTGATGCGCGCCGCAGGCCGCCCCGCTTGGCGCATGGCCTCGGTCTGCAGCAGCACCTCCAGCTGGATGTCCAAGGCGCCATGGGCGCGGTGCCGCGCACTGTCCAGGTAGGGCAGGGGCTGCGGATCGTCGGCCGGTCTCGTGAAGGGCAGGCGATAGGGCGCCAGCGCCTCCATCGTGACCACCCAGGGTGACAGGCTGGTGGCGAAGTTCTTCGACAGGAAAGGCCCCAAGGGTTGGTACTCCCACCCCTGGATATCACGGGCGCTCCAGTCGTTGAGGAGGCACATGCCGAAGACATGGTCCTCGGCCTCATCGATGCCGATGGTGCTGCCGATCGCATTGCCCGGACCGATGAACACACCCAGCTCCAACTCGTGGTCCAAGCGCTGGCAGGGCGCCAACTTGGGCTGCGCCGCACCCGGCGGCATCACTTGCCCGGTGGGGCGCATGAAGTTCGTGCCGGAGACGATCAGGCTCGAGGCACGCCCGTGGTAGCCGATGGGCACCCATTTGTAGTTCGGCAACAAAGGGTTGTCGGGTCTGAACAGACGCCCGATGTGGGTGGCATGGTGCACCGAGGTGTAGAAATCGGTGTAGTCGCCCACCCGAGCGGGCAAGCGGTACTCCACCTGCGACTGCGGTATCA